>NZ_JANMZH010000159.1:0-7090 GCF_031383065.1 Microcoleus sp. OTE_8_concoct_300
AGTGCTCCGTGTGCCTTTCGTGGCTTTTCGCTGGATATTTGCTCTCAACTTGGCATAATGATTTCTAACTTTGGTAATTTGTTTACCGCTAAATGTATCTCCATCAGAAGTAACTGCAATATCAGTCCTACCCAAATCACAGCCCAAAACGTGATTGCTTGGTGGAGGCTCGGCTGGTTGAGATTCAAGCTGAATATTGAGATAGTAACTACCATAAGAGCGTTTGCACAAAGTAGCAGTCTTGGGGTTTTGACCTTTGAGCAATCCAAGTTGGTAGTTCCCGATAGCCAGTACAAACCGCTCCCTACCACCAGTAGTAGTCAAACTTACCGTCCAATCTTTTTCCCTAAAAGAAAAAATACGGGTATCGTAAGTGACGCTAGTAGGAGCAAAGCTGCTGACTGGCGAACCATCTTTTTTAGCTGTTTTTCTGTTGCCAGAAACCCGTCTAATAGCATGGATTGCCAACTGCGCCGAAAGTCCAAACATATCTCTAACAGTATGATATATCAAGGATTGCATTGCCAATTCATTTGTCAGAGTTGGCGACACAGTTTGATTCACATATTCACAAGGATTAGCGAACGCCTGAAGGGTTGCATCAACCTTGATGGACTGTTCAGGCGTTACTTGGAGCTTGCAAGATACTGTTAGGACTTGTTTCATGACATAATTGTATCACGCGTTGAAGAAATTCTGTCTGCGTTTGTAGATAATTTGTTCAGCTCTTGAGCCTCACGCGCATTCCTCCCGTCACTCAAGGTCGTACCGTTAGAGTGCGGGACTCCTGCTTTTTTAGTTGAAAAATGTAGAGGGGAACAGGCCGTCGGGCCTGTTAAGCGAGAATTCTGGAAGATGTCTGTTTGAATTTTTAACTGTGTATCGAAGTCTCGCTCCCCCTCGCATCCCCCTTAAGAAGGGGAACTTTAAGAGATGATTCGGATATGGAAATCGCTCAAGAGCCAAACGAAGTCCCTCTCTAAGAGACTAAGAGAGCCAGTTGAAGAACGAATTTTCTTAAGATTTGCGATCGAGACTCTAGACTATAATTAAAAGTAGAGAGTTTTAAACAAATCACGACACTTGCAAATTCGCAAGACTTGAAAGAAAACGTGGCTGGTAAATTCCCATTTTGTAATAGGTTGATACAAATCCCCGCCTAGCTTGAAAACTAGAGGGGGTTTTTGTGTTTTTCAGGCAGGAGATGAAACAATGGCTATTGCTACTATCAACCCGGCAACGGGAGAAACGCTGAAAACTTTCGAGGCGATTTCCTCGGAGGCAATAGAAGCTAAGCTGGAATTAGCACAGCAAGCTTTTAACAAATACCGCCACCTGCCGTTTGAGCAGCGAGCTCTGTGGATGCAAAAAGCTGCAGACATCTTGGAGCGCGATCGCGAAATTTACGCTAAAATTATGACCCTGGAAATGGGCAAAACGCTCAAATCTGCGATCGGCGAAGTGGAAAAATGCGCCTTAGTTTGCCGTTATTACGCCAAAAATGCCGCTCAATTTATGGCAGACGTACCCGCAACCACTGACGCTAGCAGCAGCTTTGTCCGCTACCAACCACTAGGGGCTATTTTAGCCGTCATGCCGTGGAATTTCCCATTTTGGCAAGTTTTTCGGTTTGCGGCGCCGGCGCTGATGGCGGGCAATGTGGGCTTGCTCAAACACGCTTCCAACGTGCCGCAGTGCGCTTTGAAAATAGAGGAAATTTTCACGGAAGCGGGCTTTCCCGAAGGAGTTTTTCAAACTTTGTTAGTGGGCGCCGACAAAGTAGCTGATATCGTTGCGGACGATCGCATCAAAGCAGCAACCCTCACCGGCAGCGAACCAGCAGGTGCTAGTTTAGCAGCAAATGCGGGCAAAAACTTGAAAAAAGTTGTACTGGAATTGGGAGGAAGCGACCCCTTTATAGTGATGTCCAGTGCTGATTTAGCAGCAGCTTTATCAACTGCTGTGACAGCGCGGATGCTCAATAACGGTCAATCTTGCATCGCGGCCAAACGCTTTATTTTAGCAGAAGATATCGCCGACGAATTCATCAAAGGATTTGTCGAAAAATTTGAGCAATTAAAAGTAGGCGATCCGATGTTGCCCGAAACCGATATCGGCCCTTTAGCTACTCCCGCCATCCTCAAAGACTTGGACAATCAAGTGCAAACTTGCATCCAATCGGGAGCAAAACTTCTGACAGGCGGCCGCCCATTGTCAGAGAATGCCGGCAATTTCTACTTGCCAACTATTCTGGCAGAGATTCCCCCGGATGCTGCTGCGCGTCAAGAAGAATTTTTCGGTCCGGTAGCTTTAGTATTCCGGGTTGCAGGCATCGATGAGGCGATCGAACTGGCAAACAGCACATCTTTTGGCTTGGGTGCGACGGCTTGGACTACAGTAAGAGAAGAGAGCGATCGGTTTATTTCCGAACTAGAAGCAGGCGCCGTATTCATCAACGGCTTAGTAAAATCAGACCCCAGGTTGCCCTTTGGCGGTATCAAACGCTCCGGTTACGGACGCGAATTGAGCATCCAAGGAATGCACGAATTCGTCAACATTAAAACAGTGTGGGTAAAATAAGTAAAACTCGATACACTGCTCGTAAAAATATCAATTAATCTGCGTTTATCCGCGTTCATCTGCGGTTAAAAAAATTAATCTAGTATTTTTACGAGAATTTGACCCAGACAAAAAATCCACACTTACAGAGGAAAAAAACGGAAATGAACACTGCTGAACTACTCGTAAAATGTTTAGAAAACGAAGGAGTAGAATACGTCTTCGGACTTCCAGGCGAAGAAAATTTAGAAGTTCTAGAAGCCCTGAGAAACTCTTCAATTAAATTTATTACTACTCGTCACGAACAAGGCGCCGCCTTCATGGCAGACGTTTACGGCCGCCTCACGGGCAAAGCAGGCGTTTGTTTGTCCACCTTGGGGCCGGGCGCAACTAACTTAATGACAGGAGTTGCTGATGCCAACTTAGACGGCGCTCCTTTAATAGCAATTACCGGACAAGTCGGCACTGACAGAATGCACATTGAATCGCACCAATATTTAGATTTGGTGGCCATGTTTGCACCTGTTACTAAGTGGAATGCTCAAATTGTCCGACCCAGCACGACGGCAGAAATTGTCCGCAAAGCCTTTAAAGTAGCTCAAAGTGAAAAGCCGGGAGCAGTTCATATTGACTTGCCAGAAAATATCGCAGCAATGCCTGTTGACGGACATCCGCTAACCAAAGACAACCGCGAAAAAACTTTTGGGGCTTACCAAAGCCTGAATAAAGCCGCTGTGGCAATTTCCAAGGCAAAAAGTCCTCTGCTGTTAGCAGGAAATGGCACTATCCGCGCTAATGCCAGCGAGGCTTTGACACAATTTGCTACTCGATTGAATATTCCTGTAGCTAATACTTTCATGGGCAAAGGCGTAATTCCTTACACTCATCCTTTGGCACTTTGGACGACGGGATTGCAAAAACGGGATTACATTAGCTGTGCTTTTGAAGAAACGGATTTAGTGATTGCTGTTGGCTACGATTTGATTGAATATTCCCCGAAAAAGTGGAATCCAGAGGGGAAAATCCCGATTATTCATATTGGAGCTCTGCCAGCAGAAATTGACAGCAGTTATATTCCTCTGGTTGAAGTTGTGGGGGATATTTCTGATTCCCTCAATGAAATTTTGCAGCGTGCCGATCGCATGGAGAAAGTAGACCCTTTTGCTAAGCAATTGCGGGCGGATATTCGCGCGGGGTACGAACAACATGCAGCCGACGACGGTTTCCCGATCAAGCCGCAAAAACTCATTTACGATTTGCGGCAAGTCATGGGCCCGGAAGATATTGTGATATCTGATGTGGGAGCTCACAAAATGTGGATGGCGCGGCACTATCATTGCGATCGCCCGAATACCTGTTTGATTTCTAACGGATTTGCGGCGATGGGAATTGCGATTCCGGGCGCGGTGGCTGCAAAACTCGTTTATCCCGATCGCAAGGTAGTAGCAGTCACGGGCGACGGCGGTTTTATGATGAATTGTCAGGAGTTAGAAACTGCTTTGCGTGTCGGTACTAATTTTGTGACGCTGATCTTTAATGACGGCGGTTACGGGTTGATTGAATGGAAGCAGCAAGATTATTTTGGTCATTCAGATTTTGTCAAATTTGGCAATCCCGACTTTGTGAAATTTGCCGAAAGTATGGGTTTAAAAGGCTATCGAGTGGAAGCTACAACGGATTTAATTCCGATTCTGAAAGAGGCCCTTGCTCAAGATGTCCCTTGCGTGATTGACTGTCCGGTAGACTACCGGGAAAATGCGCGTTTCAGTCAATTATCTGGGGATATGAGTTGCAATTTGTAAGAGTAGCCGAAATCAGGACACGGCAGTGCTGTTTCCCTACGGTTAATCTGGCGATGGTTACATCCTGAAAGTAGGATTGATTATTTTGGGGGAGGGAAACGGCTTGCTGTTCCCTCCATCGCTGTCTTGTTGAGGGTTATGTGCGATCGGGCTTTTTGACAAGTTGGGATGTAAGGGCGATCGGGTTATCCCCTAACGCAGCAAAGCAACAAATCCAGCTTGTTCAAAATGTTTATCATAGGCGAGTGCTTCTAATATATTTTGTTGCTGCATAATTTGAAATGATGTGCAATCTGTGTGACTCCATGCTTGATCTGGTCGGCTATTGTATAGCTCAAGTGCACTTTTGAATAGTTCATTTGTTTGACTAACTACTTCGATTTCAGGACTGTTAAATGAATGATTGATAAAATTAACGGCTTTTTGTCTATAAAAACTCCCCTTTCCAGAGAAGGCATTTAGTAATTCAGTAAATACCATTTCACTGGTAACAATGGGTACATTTTTTAGAGAGATTGTGAGATTTCGAGCTTTTTGATGTAGAGCATCATCGGGATTGAGTAAGGCAATCCAATAACCTGTATCAGCAAAGATTTTTCTCATTATTCTTCTTTGGGTGAGCCATACAAGTAGCTATCTAGATTTTTTGATAAGTCTCTCGGTAGCTGTGCATTCTCTTCTGCTGGTATTTCAGAATTAACTCGATCTATGAAATTCAAGAAAGATGGAAGGTCGGAATTTTCGGAATTAGGGTTGTGAAAATTATCTTGATTTGTTCTGGCTTTAATGAATAGCAAAAAGTTCAAAACTTCTCTCACTAAAGTATCGGGTGTTTGGGAAATTTCACGAATCAATAATTCTCTTTCTGACATTGTTTTATCCTCCTTCAGAGGTTGCTTGGTTTTTATTTCCTAGTTTATCTCAGATCGAAATTTTTTACAAGCACAGGAGAAGTGAGGGGCGATTCCCTACGGGATAGCTGCGCTTCACGCACTTTGGGACAATTTGGGATGTAAGGGCGATCGGGTTTTACGTTTCTATAATTAATGAGTTTGGCACTTATAAATTCGCTATAAACTCATCGGGTGCGATCTTTGCTTGCTTGAGAACACCGCTGAGAGTACCAATTTTTAACTCGCGGTGGAGTGGCACAACGCAAACAATTTCTCCGTCTGGGAGAGGTTTTTTGAGGACAATATGGCTACCCGTTTGCCTAGCTTGATAAAAGCCTAAACGTTCTAGTACACGAATTACTTCTAGGCTTGATATTCTGGGCAATTTAGGCATAGCTAACCTCTATGCTAGTTACAAACCTGGGACTTATTTTTGGTAAGGGACACTCTTCTAAATAGAGTTTTGTAGCTTCTTTGAGGTTGGCGATTGCTTCTTCTATGGTTTCGCCTTGGTCAACTGTGCCGACTTCTGGACATTCGGCAATGTACATATCTTCTTCTTTGTAAATGATGGCTGTGAAGCTTTGAGTGTTCATAAGGTTTTTGCTTCCATCATCAGAGGTTGCTTGGTTTTTATTTCCTAGTTTATCTCAGATGGAAATTTTTTACAAGTACAGGAGAAGTGAGGGGTGATTCCCTAGGGGATAGCTGCGTTTCACGCGCTTTTTAACAATTTGGGATGTAAGGGCGATCGCTAAACTTGTCAGGTAATTATGGTAATTTAAAAGTTAGGTAACTAGGACTGGCAAGAATGGAGGAATGTGACAACACAATTTTTCTGTCCATATCTCGATAGCGAGGTTGAACTCACTGAAGAGCGAGAAATACATATTGTGGATACACATCCCGATTTGCTACCATCTTATCAAGAAAGAATTGCTAAAACTCTAGCTGACCCAGATTTCGATGTGATTTACGTTTCGGCAATACTTTTCTATTTTCACAGCAGTATGGTAAGGGTCGCAAGGGTAGGTATGTTGTAGTAGCTGTTGTGAATGATACAGATCCCAGAGAGCGCTATTGGATCGTGACAGCTTACTTAACAAAAAATGTTACCCAAGGAGAGATAATATGGCAGAAAAACTAACTTTTAAATACGATGCTATTGGGGATATTTTGTACGTCAATAAATGTGCGCCTTATGCAGAGCAAGAATCGCAAGAACTAGAATATGGAATTGTGGCTCGTCTCAATTATGACACGGAGGAAATTGAAAATCTGGAAGTTATGTTTTTCTCAAAGCGGTTGCGAGAGAGTAATGTATTTGAATTACCGATTGTGGGTGAGTTGCACTTGAGTCAGAAGGTTTAAAAAAGTAGCGACACGCTACCACTCCCATTAAAATCCCGATCGCCTGTGTTAAAATTATGGAAGCTCAACCACGAGAAGTACAGAACTATCTGAAAGCCGATGGGACAAGTCCATTTGAAGGATGGCTTGATTCCTTTCAAGATACGAAAACTGTATCTAAAATCAAGAAACGACTCAGGCGAGTTGAGCTAGGCAATCTGGGAGACTATCGCTCAGTAGGAGCCGGAGTTTATGAACTTAAGATTGATTACGGCCCTGGCTATCGGATCTATTTTGGACAAATCGGGTTAACAGTTGTGTTGCTGCTATGTGGCGGTGATAAAAGCACTCAAGAGCAAGATATTAGCCAAGCTAAAAAATACTGGAGAGATTATGAAAGAACTCAAAGTGCCAACAACTAGAAGCTACCACGAATACTTGATTTCTTCTTTACAAACCCCTGAAAGTGCTGCTAGCTATATCGAG
>NZ_JANMZH010000175.1:0-2854 GCF_031383065.1 Microcoleus sp. OTE_8_concoct_300
GGATTCATTGCCCAATTATAGTGTAGCTAGCTCTAAATTTATCGTCTAAATTAACTGCAACTGGCTCAAATCCTCATCCCTTCGTATAAATCAGCTAATTCAGCAGAATTTTATGAGCCTTTGCCTAACTCTAAAACACTGTCTGGGAGAAGCTTTGAGAGTTTTTACAGATGTCTGTTGTTGTCAAGGCTTTTCATACAATAGCGTTCATTGCCTAGTGCGCCAAGCGTACTGGCCTCTGGCTGCTTTTACTTCATCTTTCTTTACACAGCAGTGTTTATTTATGTCGCACTACTTAACGTCTGTATTGAGTGAATATAAAAAAGTACGTCTTTTCTCCCGCAGGTATGGAAATTAGTTACAGGCAATAGTTTTATATCAAGAAAATAAATGTCTAAGCGTGCTCTTTCATACTAGCTATTAAACACTAAGTGTAAAGTTTTATTGCAAAAATAATCAAAGATCCGGAGCAGTTTATGATTGATAAATAGTGAGCTCAAGTCAAGCGACTATAGCGCATTTATAAACTTTTGCTTACTATGTGGAATTCGCGTGCAGCTGTACTCGCGTGCAGATGTATTCGCATGCATCTGTCACGCGAGACAAAAGGAATTAGCACTTAGAAAAAAAGGCAAAAAGACTATGAGCTTAAATGATAATTTTGATGACCGAATTTTCCTCGGTGGCCTACCTGTGAGTACAACAGGCTCAAATATTGGAGACACCGAAGAAGTAGATGAACCTGCCCAAAGTGGGCCAATCAACTCGGCGTGGTGGTCTTGGACAGCACCCAGTACCGGGATAGTTACTTTTGACACCATAGGCAGTAATTTCGATACTTACTTGTCCCTTTTCACTGGTTATAGCCTTCCTAACCTCACTTTCATTGCAGCCGATGATGATGGGGCAGGGTATCCAGCTAGCCAGATTACCCAGAATGTCACAGCCGGGGAAACCTATCAAATAGCAGTCGATGGTTTTAGCAGTTATACCGGTGATATTCAACTTAATATTACCGCTCCCCCTCCACCCAATGACAATTTTGCCAACGCAATTGCTTTGACAGGTGCAACAGCCAACAGTACAGGCTCAAATCATGGAGCCACGGAAGAAGTAGGTGAACCTGCCCAAAGTGGGCAAATTAACTCGGCGTGGTGGTCTTGGACAGCACCCAGTAGCGGATTCTTTCAAGTTGACACCACAGGCAGTAATTTCGATACTTGGTTGTCCGTTTTCACTGGTTCTGCAGTTAATAACCTCACTCTCATTGGCAACGATGATGATTCGGGACCGGGTGTAACTAGCCTGTATAACCTGAATGCCACAGCCGGGACAACCTATAGCATAGCTGTTGATGGTTATAGCAATTATACCCTCGGTTCGATTAACCTTAATATTGCCCCTACCGCTCCACCCAATGACAATTTTGCCAACCGAATTAGTTTGGCAGGTCAAACAGCCAACGCTACAGGCTCAAATATTCGAGCCACCGGAGAAGTAGGTGAACCTACCCAAAGTGGGGCAACGGAGTCGGTGTGGTGGACTTGGACAGCACCCACTACCGGGAACTATACTTTTGACACCATAGGCAGTGGTTTCGATACTTACTTGTCCCTTTTCACTGGTTATACTGTTCCTAGCCTCGCTCTGGTTGCAGCCGATGATGATGGGGGAGGGTATCCAGCTAGCCTGATTACCCAAAGTGTCACAGCCGGGACAACCTATCAAATAGCTGTTGATGGTTATTACAGTGCTACAGGTCCGATTCAACTTCATATTGCACCTTCCTTTCCTCGCCCTGCTGGCGCTGGTAACTTAACTGGAGCCAATGCAGATACCATCAACGGTTTACCCGACTCTAGTGCAGGCAACGCTGCCAATAATACGCTCAAGGTGGGGGCTGGTGAAGATATTCTAACGGGTGGTACGGGTGCAGATACTTTGATATTGCCGTTTGCAGAATCCTCTGTATCCACCAGCGATCCGGTTACGGACTTTGCCGGCAGTGAGAAAATCGACTTAGTGACCCATGGTGGAGGCGCGATCAATGCCCCTAGTCTCTTTAGCCCTGCTCCCAGGGTTGTCCCCACCTTAGAAAAAGGCGTAAGTCCAGTGTTTACCGACGCTAATGGAGCATTAGCCGGAAACCAAGCTCTAGGAATTAATAGGGATCATTTCCGTGTCGCTGCCGATCCTTACCTGGTTGGCATTTCTCAGCCTAAGTCACTCGGCTTTTAAGTTGCATAATATAGACCCATTTGGCATCTTTATTGTCTTGAAGTAAGGTCATGGCTGTCACAACGGTATCCAGCAGCTATGCCTTACTCCAGCAGCCTCACAGATTTATAGTGGGAAATCCTTGCACCCCTACTGCCTCAGCTATTGCCTCAAAGGATTTGATGTTTGGCAACGGCGGTAGTGGCAAGCTATGCGGTGAGGAGGGCAACGATACTCTCAACTGCCCTAAAGGCGACGATTATCTGATAGGGGGTTTGGGCAATGATATTCTCAGCGGCGGCATGGGGCGATCTCGCTTTGTTTTAACAGCAGGTTCCGGGCCGGATCTAATTACTGATTTCACAAAAGGTGAAGATGCGCTGGTGTTAGCGAGCGGTCTAACTTTTGCTCAACTTAGTATTACCCAAAACGCTGATTCAGCTTTGATCAGGATTGGTCAGAATGGTCAACTGTTGGCTGCTTTGAAGGGGGTGCTAGCTAAGCTGTTCAGCATCTAAAACGCATATTGTATGGTATAATATGATAATTTTCCGAGAAAGTCAATGCCTACTAAAAACTTCCTCAGTTCTGAAACAAAGGAAACTCTGCAACAAGCATTAAAAGACCATGAGCATCC
>NZ_JANMZH010000177.1:0-4845 GCF_031383065.1 Microcoleus sp. OTE_8_concoct_300
CCGCCCGTCCAAAAAGGACGGGCGGGACGCCCATCCCACAATAACAATTAAAATTGTAAGTTATTTAATTCGCGATCCTGAGAATATCGTTGTCCAAACCCCCCTATCAGATAATCGTCGCCTAATAGACCCTTGAGAGTATCGTTGCTCTCCCAGTCGCATAGCTTGTCACTACCGCCGTTGCCAAACATCAAATCATTTGAGGCAATAGCTGAGGCAGTAGGGGTGCAAAGATTTCCCACTATAAATCTGTGAGGCTGCTGGAGTAAGGCATAGCTGCTGGATACCGTTGTGACAGCCATGACCTTACTTCCAGACAATAAAGATGTCAAATGGGTTCTATATTATGCAACTTAAATGCCGAGTGGCCTAGCCTCATAAATGCCAACCAGGTCAGGATCGGCGAACGGGCTAGTTTTAGCCACATCGAAAGGAGCGCTATTAATTCCTAGAGGTTGGTTTCGGGCTAATCCTCCATTAGCGTCGGTAAACACTGGACTTCGGTCCCTTTCTAAGGTCGGGACAGGGCTATCGGCAGCAGGGCTAAAGAGACTAGGGGCATCGAGCGCGACTCCACCTTCGGTCACTGGGTCCCTTTTCTTGTCGATGGTCAAGTCGGTATCCGGGCTGGCGGATACAGAGGATTCTGCAAACGGCAAGATCAAACTACCTGCCGCCGTACCACCCGTTAGAATATCTTCACCAGGTTCCCCCTTGGGCGTATTATTGGCAGTTTCGGTTAACTTATCAGTGCCAGCAGAGCCAAGAGGGGTAGGGGCAATATTAAGGTTAATCGGACCAGTTCTATCCGACCAACCATCAACAGCTATTTGATAAGTTGTCCCGGCTGTGACACTCTGGGTAATCCGGCTAGTCAAACTCCCCCCCCCATCATCATCGGCTGCAACCAGAGCCAGGCTAGGAAGATTAGTACCAGTCAAAAGGGACAAGTAAGTATCGGAACCACTGCCTATGGTGTCAAAATTATAGTCCCCGGTAGTGGGTGCTGTCCAAGTCCACCACACCGAGTTAATTTGCCCACTTTGGGCAGGTTCACCTAGTTCTCCGGTGGCCCCCTTATTTGAGCCTGTAGCGTTGGCTGTTGAACCTGTCAAAGCAATTCGGTTGGCAAAATTGTCATTGGCTGGAGGGAGAGGGGCAATATTAAGTTGAATCTCACCTGTAATACTGGAAAAACCATCAACAGCTATTCTGTAGGTTGTCCCGGCTGTAGCATTCAGGCTAACCAGGCTAGTCAAACTCCCTGCCGCATCATCATTGGCGCCAATGAGAGTCAGGTTATTAACAGCAGAACCAGTGAAAACGGACAAGTAAGTATCGAATTTACTGCCTTTGGTATCAATCTTATAGATCCCGCTAATGGGTGCTGTCCAAGACCACCACGCCGAGTTAGTTGGCCCACTTTGGCTAGGTTCACCTACTTCTCCGGTGGCTCCCCTATTTGAGCCTGTAGTGGTGGCTGTTCCACCTGTCAAAGGAATTTGATTGGCAAAATTGTCATTGGCTGGAGGGGTAGGGGCAACATTAAGTTGAACCGCACCTGTATTACTAAACCAACCATCAACAGCTATTCTATAGGTTGTCCCGGCTGTAGCATTCAGGGTAAGCAGGCTAGTGTTATTCCCTCCCCCCTGATCATCGAACCCAATCAGACTGAGGTTATTAACCGCAGAACCCGTGAAAACGGACAACCAAGTATCGAAATTACTGCCTCTGGTGTCAACTTGAAAAAACCCGCTACTGGGTGCTGTCCAAGACCACCACACCGAGTTAGTTACCCCACTTTGGGTAGGTTCACCTACTTCTCCGGTGGCTCCGGTATTTGAGCCTTTAGCGGTGGCTGTTTCACCTGTCAAAGGAATTTGGTTGACAAAATTGTCATTCGGTGGAGGGGGAACGACATTAATATTAAGTGCAATCTGACCGGTATTACTCAACCAACCATCAACCGCTATTTGATAGGTTGTCCCGGCTATAGCATTCAGGCTAAGCAGGCTAGTGTTATTCCCTCCCCCCTGATCATCGAACCCAATCAGAGTGAGGTTAGGAAGAGCAGAACCAGTGAAAACCGACAACCAAGTATCGAAATTACTGCCTATGGTGTCAAAAGTAGCGACCCCGGTAGTGGGTGCTGTCCAAGACCACCACGCCGAGTTAATTGGGCCACTTTGGGCAGGTTCCTGTGGTTCTGCGGTGGCTCCAATATTTGAGCCTGTTGTACTCACAGATACGCCACTTAGCACAATCCGGTCGGCAAAGTTATCATTGAGAACCGGTGGTGGTGGTGGTGGTGGTGGTGGGGTAAAGCCCGTCAAAGCATTGTAAAGGTTCAACCGACCCCCTGACACCGTCTTACCATTCAAAGCAGGAATAGGATCCGTTGTTTGCAGCAGTTGGTTTTTAACTTGCTGTGCTGTCCAAGTCGGATTTTGAGACCACACCAACGCCGCCCCGCCAGCGACATGGGGAGATGCCATCGATGTCCCAGAGTAACTGGTATAAGTTCCTCCCGGTGTGGTGCTATAAATATCAGAACCGGGCGCTCCTAAATCAACAGTGGTGAGTCCATAGTTGGAGAAAGAGGAGAGTGCATCGGTGCGGGTGGTTGAGGCAACAGAGATAATATTAGGTAGATCGTAGCTGGCAGGATAAGCAAGGTATGTGTCATTATTGGCCGCTTCATTACTCGCTGCAGCAATAAATAAAGCTCCCTGTTGTCCGGCGGTATTGATGGCATCGTATAGGCCTTGACTGTAGCCTCCCCCAGACCAAGAGTTATTAGTAAGTTTGACGCCCTTGGCCGTAGCATAATTAAGTGCCAAAATCGCATCAGATAGGCTGCCAGAACCACTATCATTTAAAAACTTAAGTGGCATAATCTTGGCATTCCAGTTAACCCCGACCACACCAACGCCGTTATTGCCTTTTGCGGCAATGGTTCCCGCAACATGGGTGCCATGTCCGTACACATCGCTCGGGTTATTGTCGCCATAGGCAAAGTCCCAGCCGCGAATATCATCAATATATCCGTTACTGTCGTTATCGATGCCATCTCCGGCGATTTCCCCTGGATTTGTCCAGATATTGTCCACTAAGTCGGGATGGTTGTAATCAACTCCTGTATCAAGAACGCCGATAACTTGGTTTGGGTTTCCCGTTTCAATATCCCACGCTTCGGGGGCATCGATGTCTGCATCGGGTGTTCCCCCACTTTGACCTGTGTTGTTGAGTCCCCATAATTGGGGATAGCCAGGATCATTGGGAGTTGTAATTTGGGGTGTAATTATTCCTAAATCTTCTTCAGTAGGACTCGTTGTTTCGACATCCTCAAGGGTGATAATCTCATCCTTTTCTATGTATTGAAAGCGGGGATCACCATTATAAGCAGATATTATTTCTTCAACGTTTCCTTCAGGAATGTCCCAAATGGCAATCCCAAATTGTTCGGCTGTGGTGACTTTTGTGACTCCGATTTGGCTCTGCAAGTTGGCAATGTCACTTGCAGAGGCGGTCTGATTCAGTTTGACTATTACACGATCTGGTCTAAAAGCTGTAGTCATGATAGATTAACCCTTCTATTGATAAAAAAATAGTCCTGTCACAACAGCGATTTCTGAGCCGTTTTTCGTCTCTAAATCCGAAATCATTTGATTTAGCTTAATTTCGGTGCTGTCGCTGAGAATGTTGGCCTTGTCCGTTACCCAAGTGTTATTTACTTAGGGGGGATTCGGTACTTCTTGTACTGTTATAGCTAGGCTCGTTACGGGAAATGCCATTGCCGAAAAGCACAGCAAACTGCTCCCGATTATTTGTTTGTTGCTAAATTGTAACTGCATCGCTTCAGTCTCCTGAATAACTCCTAATCGGAAATTGACATCTATCTGTCCGCCTAATTACAATTAAATAACAAGCTCACTCTCATGTCAATTCATATTATTCAGAAGTTGGATTCATAAAAATCATAATTTTAGGTGCGCCGTGCGCACCCTACATTTATAGTCCTCGACGCACGAGTGGCGAGAAACCGGGTTTTTAAGCAAAATAATTGCTGAAAACCGTCAATCTCGGTTGAAAAACCCGGTTTCTTAGTGAGCGAGTGGGAGTGCGAACTAATTTCTGCCTGCAAGTTGGTAATTGCACTTGAAGGGGCGGTTCGATTCAGTTTGACTATTACACGATATGATCTAAAATTTGTAGCCATGACAAATGCACCCTTCTATTGATAAAAAGATAGTGGGGATAGAAAATGGCACAAATGCCATTTTCTAAGGGACAAGTAAGTATCGAAATTACTGCCTATGGTGTCAAAATTAACTATCCCGCTACTGGGTGCTGTCTAAGACTACCATGCCGAGTTAATTTGCCCACTTTGGGCAGGTTCCTGTGCTTCTCCAGTGTCTCCAATATTTGAGCCTGTTCTACTCACAGGTAGACCACCGAGGAAAATTAGGTTAGCAAAGTTATTATTTACGCTCCTAGTCTTTTTGCTTTTTTTTCTAAGTGGTAATCACTTTGGTCTCCTCTACAGATGCACGCGAATTCCACATAGTAAGCAAAAGTTTATAAATGCGTTACACTCGCTTGACTTGATCTGACTATGTATCCATCATAAACTACTCCTGAAGTTAGATTGATTTTGCAATAAAACTTTACACTTAGCGTTGAATAGCGAGTAGAGAATGGCAGTGTTTTAGAGTTAGGCAAAGGCTCATAAAATTCTGCTGAATTAGCTGATTTATACGAAGGGATGAGGATTTGAGCCAGTTGCAGTTAATTTAGACGATAAATTTAGAGCTAGCTACACTATAATTGGGCAATGAATCC
>NZ_JANMZH010000190.1:0-12340 GCF_031383065.1 Microcoleus sp. OTE_8_concoct_300
CATTGGTAGCAAGTTAGAAGGGAGTAGATTTTGTCAATACCCCTTTGTGTAGAAATATAATTGAATAATAATGATAATCAAACAAGGGAGTAAGAGTGGGAGAGTCCGCCGACGGCGGACTCTCCACCAGCAGCGATTGTCATTATCACTAAGTTGTTCACTCGCTCTAGTTGCAGGCGAGCGATAATAGTTGCACCGCAAGCGCACGGCAGCGCCGAAGTCGCATGATAATTGCAGGCGTTGGTATTATCAAATGATAGAATTGACAAATAATTGAGCGCTTGTGTAGGTCAGCAAATATGACCAAGAATCAAAAAACCAATCGTGACCACGCCAAAAAAACTCACAGGCCAATGGTGGAAGAAGAGGTAATCGCTTCGCAACTATCTGCATTACTAACACCAGCCATCACCTCACAAGAAAATTACTACCGCCAACTGGGTTTACGAGGGAGAATTCTCAACTTACCATTAATGGTAGCAGCAGTATTAACCTTGCTGTGGCGAGACGTAGCTGGAGTGACAGAACTCACAAGAATGCTGGCTGTGAGAAGGTTTTTTGTGGTGCCGACCTACGACAGTTACTCAACAAGCAATGTCTCAAAGATTTTTAAGTTTTCCTGCCACCTTATTTGAAGGAGTCTTCAAAAATTTATTACCAAGTTTAAGAACTGCTTGGTACAAGAGAAACCAACGACCTCTACCAGAAAGCATTCAATTTGCCTTGACCAAATTTTCGAGAATTTGGATAATAGATAGCTCAACGCTCGAAGCATTGTTTGGCAAGCTCAAAAGCTTGGAAGATATACCAAGAGGGCAGTTGGCAGGGAAAATGGCAACAGTTATAGATTTAATGACCAGGCTCCCTGTCGAGATTTGGTTTTTGGAAAATCCCCGAGCTTCTGATGTTAAGGTTGAAGAAAAAATCCGACAAGTAGTGCCAGCCAATACCTTACTATTACTGGATAGAGGATTTGATCATTTTAGCTTTTGGCTCAAATTAATTGAACGAGATATCCACTTAATTACTCGCTTAAAAAAAGGAGCATCAATTAAATTATAACAAGTATTTACCCAGAGTTACGACCTGCGAGATAGTCGGATTCGTCTCGGGTCAGGAACTGCAAAAACTCCATTTATTACCTTACGTCTGATTGAAGTTCGTTCAGGTAAGATTTGGCATTCTTATTTAACAAGCGTACTAGATCCTCATGTATTACCTCCCTACGTTGTGGCAGATTTATATCGTAGGCGCTGGAGGATTGAAGATGCTTTTAATACCGTCAAAAGACTCTTGGGCTTAAGTTATTTATGGACGGGTTCTCTCAACGGCATTCAGCTCCAAATTTGGGGGACTTGGATATTTTATGCGCTCTTGGTCGATTTAGGTGATGCCGTTGCTGACCAACTGTCTTTACCAATAGATTCGATTTCATTAGAAATGATTTACCGGGGTCTTTACCATTTTTATGTAGCTCATCAAAAAGGTAAGGCAACTGACCCTCCAAAGTATTTCGCCGCGCCCGAAAACCAAGATTTAGGTATTGTTAAATCTCAACGAAAGCCCAATGTTAAGTTAATTGTTGCACCTTTCCCTGATCGACAGCGAGGCAAAAACCAATATTTCTTTGACACATCTTCTCAAATCCCCTTGACAACTGCCATACAGGCTTAACTTGTTACCAATGGCCTGTGGCTGATCGCACTCTTTTAACTTATTCCCAGATCGGGGGAAATTGAGAACAAATCCTGGCAGATGAACCGACAGTCGCATTGAAGTCGAAGACATTCCAGGAGCTCATAGAGCAAAATCACGGCACTCTTCAAACGACATAATTTATGTTTCCAGTTTTTGGACATATCCTGGATATGGTGTAAGCGTATTGAGCAAAGATGCGTCTGCTGTCCAGAATTCGGCAGATTCTAGCTCAGCAACTGCAAGAATTGCAGCATCATACAGAGTTGCCAAGGAGAAGTGTTGGGCGATCGCCCATATTATTGCACCGATGGCTTTACTACCCTTGGTAATCAACAGGCATTTGGCAGAAGTCATAATAAAACCGCTTTTAAAAATCTAGATTTACCTAGATTTTTAAAAGCGGTGAGAAGGTGCGAGCTCAAGAGCAGCAGCGCTTGGCGATCGCGGCCGTGTTCGATCGTATGGCTGGAAAATCAAGGGTGCGATCGACCGTTTATCGATAAGGTACAGCAACTGTATACCACTTACAGCGTTTCAACCATTTTAGTCATATAGCAATTCTAAATGAGTCGTAAATTTTTTACCCCACCCCAACCCTCCCCTTACTAAGGGGAGGGAGTAAGAAATTTACAAATCATTTAGGATGGCTATAGGTGAGAGTGGTGATTAGTTTGATTTGACACTCACCTGCCATTAGGTGAGATGACTCTTGGGACGATCGTGCCGTTAGTTCCTTTCTGTCGAACGGAGCATACAGTCTCTTACTGGACACTCCTCAAGCTTAAATTCCCGTGGGGCACAGGGTATTTGTGTTGCGATCCCTTCCCAATGTATCAAGCTGCCTTGACTCTTACACTTGATACAAATTTCAATTCTCTTGCTTCGTTAAAGGGGAGTATGACGAACTTTAACATTTTTTTAGGTGAAGCCAAACCCCATCTTGTATTCTCTTAATATACCATACTATCAAGATGAAAACTGGAAAATTTTAAAAATTTTTCCGACTTAAGAAAAAATAAAACTAAACTCGTCAATCTTCGGACAATTTTTCCTAGTAGCTGCGGAAATATTTCGGGAAAAGTCAGAAAGTTGCGAACAAATAATTTTAACAGTATGTGGATTTGTAAAGCGGCGAATAGGTGCGAGAGTTCTGCTCAGTTAAAGTGCAACTAAATAAAAAAAATGAATTAAAATGGTTGATTAAATATAGCCTTTCGAGCGAAAGATGAGGTACTCATGGGCATAGGGCATAGGGCATAGGGCATAGGGCATAGGGCATACCTCACTTTTTTAGAACCGCTATAAGCTGTTGCGGCATTTAAATTGTCTGTCAAAAAAAATTCAAGTCTTGTGGGGTGGGCGTCCCGCCCTGAATATACAATTTAAATGCGCGACAGCTTAGGCTTATTTTTATTAATTCATCTTCTCTCCCCTACTCGCCTGTTCCGTTTGTGGCTGTGTGACACCTGCGGTCAAACAGCCACAAACGTTTCACCTCAACGGTTTGGGGATTTTTTCAGATGTCTGTTTCAGATATGCTGATTTGACAGAAGCAATTTTAAGCCGAATTGCCCACCTAGTTAGCCAAATTAGTTGGCGCTGACTTAAGCTGTGCTACTCTAAAACCAGCCTCTCTATTTCCAGCCGATCGAGAGGGAGCAGTCTGACGAGATACGAATCTGGTTGAAACTGAGTTCAGACACGCTAACTTGAAAGATACTCAGCTAATCGGTTCTGATTTCTCTGGTTGTCGCGTCAAAGGAGCCTGCTTTACAGACCCTCAAGGGTTAACTTGCCAACACAAGCCGTGGCTCATAGCCAATGGATCCTTTAATATCCCAACCTAGCAAATTGCTATTTGAAGGAAAAAAATTGAAAACCTTGTTGGATTTGCGATACTTTTACTTGCTACAAAAACAGGCTTTTTGCTTAACTTTTTTTAAAAAAATTCTTGCAATAAAATGTAAATAAAAACAAAAATACTTACGCTCAAATTCCTAAAAAAATAAGTGATTTGACAGCTATATTAGAGCGGAATTCGATGTTGGCAGACACAATAAATAAACAATAAAATATCATTTGGTAGTCAAAGCTAATGAAAGCATATTCGCTGGCTCTCCAAGAAAAAATAGTACAGCAGAGTTGGCATAAAAGATGTCAATGAGAAAAGTAGCTACCAGGTTTGCAGGAGCGTAAAAGTCTCGTCCAAAAACACGCATGAGCAACAACAAACAGAGAGAAATTTACAGCGCAAACAGAGAAGGAAACCGCTATTCAGTCATTTGAGAAATGCGGAAGTATTCGTCAAAGCACTGGTGACAGATTATCAAGATGCCACTTTAGGGGAGTTATGTGAATTATTTGCAGAGAAGACCGGAAATGGGGTGATATCAATTCCGGTTGCATTGGAATGATTAAACCGCAGAGTACGCTCTTAACGCAGAGTCAGAGAACAGAAAGATGAATACAGGACGATGCTAACGGATTTGATATGAGTCGGACGGCCATGTGTTGCTGTGTGCAGAAATTAGGATTACATCGTAAAAAAAATATGGTACAGTAGCCAAGCCGCGACAGAAATAATCCAAAAATTCAGACTAGAGTATTGGGAAAAAATCAAAGATATCGAGCCATAAAACAAGCGTATTTTTGGATGAAACCGGGATTCTACTGGGTGCGACGACAACTCATGCCCGTTCACAGCCAGTGACAAGAGTATCCAAGCTCAAACATTTTATCGAGGCGCACTAATTCACAGCCATGGGCACAATTAGTATTAACAAACTATTGGTCTTAATGACAATAAATGATTCAATAAATGGAGCTGCATTGGTCGGATTTATTGACAATTTTTTATGTCTTCACTTAGGGCAGCAGCGGTAGTAGTGATGGAGAATTTACCCGCCCCTAAACTAGCATAAACTGTGCCAATAATTGATGCTGTAGGTGCAAATGTTATTTATTTATCCCCCTACTCTCGCCTATTTTTATCCAATTGAACAATGGTTGTCACCACTCAAATCTTTTTTGCTCGGGTTCGCTCTCACTACCACGTCCATGATTGATACAATCATTGCAGTTGCCCTCAATAAACATGAATCTTCAACATCTAACAAATGGGGAAAGCTAATTGCTGATAATGTACCTCATAAAAGCAGGCACTGCTGTAATTGCTATCAAACGAAAAATGCGAAGGCAAAATCGACTTGACAACGCTGGTATGCAGAGTTGATTTGTTTGACCCTTCTTTTTGGGCTATTAGGAGCGATCGACGGATGGAAGACTGTTTAAACTTCTGCTGTTTTTAAATTCTTAGCATTGACCGATCTGTTATTAATTATACAAAATGAGCGGTTACTGGCATTGCTAGCCGAGGAGCGATCGCCCCCAATGAATTCAGAAAACAGATTCACCGCCACACAGCGCAAAAAATCTGGATTCGCAAGCTGTGAGTCTTCGTTGGCGCGGACATTACAAAGCTGCCTTAATTAACACAAATAAGGGCTTTGCAAGAAAATAAAAAAAATATATCATTGAGAAACAAGAATAAAAAGTTGCTCGCTTATGGTAGCCCTGGTAACAACACGTATGCCTGAAGTTATAGTCCACAGCGAGACATAGGGCAGATCTAAATCAATAGGGTGAGGTGGTTGTGTCTGAATTTTAAGAGGGGCGATCGAAGAGGAATGTTAAGAGGGGCGATCGCTTCCCAATGGGGGAGGGTAAAACCTAGGAAGGCAAGGATCTGGAGAGAATGCTGAACTTTTTGAGTTCAGGAAAGTATCGTTACCACTAAACTCTGCCGTATTGTCGAAACCGAGCCAAATTTGTAACAGTTCTTAACTATGAAGAATTCTGCAAAAACTGGTAGCATAGTGACACTTTTGTTAGCAAAAACAGATAAAGTAAATAAAGTTGGCTAGCTCTAGACGCCTCGATCCCCATCCAGGGGAGGTTGAATCAATTTGATTCCTACCAAGTGGTTTTAGAGTTACAATCGGAACCAAAGCATCGCTATTTAACTGAGTTCTTTACTTACTTTTACTTTCAGCTATGAACGTGGATTTTATCAAAGCCCAAGTCAGGTTGCTACAGGGTGCAAGTTCATCGGAGCGAGAAACCCTTATTAAAAACATCGGCGTCTGTGCTGGCGTGATCAGACCGGGAGAGTACGTGACTCCGCAGCGGAAGCACGCCATAACTCTCTGGCTGCAAACAAATGCGGTTCGGCTCCGGCTTCCCCAACTTCCTCTGGATTTATCGGGGCAAAAGCCTTAACAAGGAAGTCATCAACGGGTAGCGACAGAATCAAAAAAATTAGTCAATCTTGCCTAAAAGTGCTTTTTTATTGAGCTGTACAGGATCAATGAAACACGATTAAGATTGAAAAAATGTTTGTAGGGAGAGTTGATCTCGAAAAGACGCCTGCGGACAAGAAGCGGCCGACCGCCTTGGCATAAGCAGGAAGTGAACGTCAAACCTGCTCGAAAAGTAGATTTGAGTAAGTTTCACTGAACGGATTATTGTGCACAACTATAACCAGGGTTATTTGCTTTTAGATTTGAGATTCACGATTTAGCTCGTGCTGCATAAATTTCCTATTTGTGGATCGAGTGAAAAATCATCCCTATTCAATAGGTATAACTAATTCCAGGGGCAGTCATTGAACTGCCCTTACTTTTGAACCAGGAAGCGAAAGTGCTGCAACTTACAATAAACGCATCTACTTGCAGATAGAGTTGAGGTGAACTCTCATGTAAGCTGCAGCGCCTCTATATTGTCTGTTATGTTTGAGAGGGGAGGGGATAAGGGGTGAGGGGGAGAAGGGGTGAGGGGGTGAGGATTTGACGAGTTTTGATAGGGAATTAATATCATCAAACAGAAGGAGTTATTACATTAACTTGCTTTCTAATATATTTGTCAACAACAATACTGTGCCGAAAAAACAAAAATTTCCTTATTTAGTGGGTTCCCGATGGACTTCACACCAAAAAACTTGGGGGTGGCGGCACTTTCAAGTAGTCAACCGAAAAAACGAAGGTAAATGGGTATTTGCAGAAATGGTGGCGGCTTGCGATCCCAATGTCCGTTTCTGGCTGAACGCCGCACAGCTCAAAGACCGATCGCTCTGGCAAGCTGGATGGCAGTCTACGCAAGAATTAGAAGAATTAGAAACAGCAGACTAAAAGACAGCGCTGTGGGGTAGAGTAAGGTAGACATGGATAATGAGTAATAACAACATAGTAAAATAATGAAAAAAAAAGTTGTGTTATTGGTGTGTTTCCTAATTAGTGCTGGATTGGGCGGTGGATTTTGCGAAGTGTCGATCGCAACCAAGGCGATCGATCGCAGCAAAATTGTGTCTGCCGATATTCCAACTCCCGCAGCGGACTTATCCAGCGTAGTCCTTACTTTACAAGACTTGCCCCCAGGTTTTACTGAGGTGTCATCTGAGTATGTGGCAAGTTTCAGAAATAAACTCAGCCAGGGCCTTGGCTTTAAGCCACCCAGCCTCTTTGCGTACCAAAAAATTGATTCCAAGCTGTTTGAACTTCAATTGCTAATAGGATTTACCGTGCAACTGTCAGATCCAATCCAACAAGCTAGGTTCGATCAAGCAATCCGTGAAGGGATGGTTGCAAAAGCAGTCTCTCAAGGTTTAAACAGTAACAAGGAATCGCAGTTCACTGATCCCGCCGCTTTAACTTTGCAAGACAAGATTGGCGAGGTATCGGCTGGGTGGAGAACTCAAGGAAAAATAGAAAATATACCCATGAATGTCGATCTGGCGCTGTTTCGACGAGGGCAAATAGGGGTTCTTATGGCAACTATGTATCTCGACGGCACTAAACCGCCTATCACGATTAGCGAAGCCGGGCGCAAATTAGACAGCCGGATGATGGAATTGAAACCTGATTTAACTCAACCGAAATAAGTGGGTGCTGCAAGCTGTAAAAAAAATCATTTTTCTACCTGCCGATGACACTCAGATTAGTTACACTAAAAAAAACTCGTGCACAAATAGCCGATAAACTAGGTTTTTCAGGTGTCAGTACCGATGAATATCACCAGCAATTTTAGTCGATAGAACCCGGCTTCTGCGTCCAGGAATGATATCATGTCTGTTGAATTGCCCGTTATAAAATTTGGTCGCCTAGTTGGGGCCGGTTTATAAATATTGTGGATGTGAATTACAGATTGTTGGTAAAACTAGCCCCAACAAGTATTGTGGTTAATTTACCGGACATGATATGACTGAGAAGAAAGAGCTTTGTTTCCAGTAAATTATACCGAAATACCTATGCCTGTCTCTGTTTCCCTGCAAAACGCCTGCAAGATTTACAACAAAATACCCGTTGTCAATAACCTTTCGTTCACGATTGAAGCCGGAGAAATGTTCGGTCTCCTAGGCCCCAACGGTGCCGGAAAATCGACCACTATTCGGATGCTGACTACCCTGACTAAGCCCAGCAGCGGTCAAATCCAGGTAGCTGGATATGACGTGATGCGGCAAAGCTTGCAAGTGAAACAGTGTATAGGCGTCGTGCTCCAACAAATCAGCGTCGATGCTGAGCTTTCAGTATGGGAAAATATGGAGTTTCACGGGCGGATGCACCACATCCCCAACCCGAAGCGGCAACAGTTAATTAAACAGTGGTTGGGATATGTAGAATTAGCAGAAAGGCGAGACGACTTAGTAAAAACTTTGTCTGGAGGAATGAAGCGGAGGTTGCAAATTGCCCGAGCACTTTTGCATGAGCCACAAATCTTATTTTTGGACGAACCGACTGTAGGGTTAGACCCGCAAACGCGGCGCCGATTGTGGGAAATAATTTTAGATTTGAACAAGCAGGGAATGACAATGCTGTTAACAACACATTATATGGATGAGGTGGAGTATTTGTGCGATCGCATCGGCATTATGGACGGTGGTAAGTTAATTCAACTGGGAACGTTGGCCCAACTGCGGCAGCAACATGGTCAAGGTTTAGTGATGAAACAAATAGGCGATCGCTGGGAATACAAGTTTTTCCCTACTCTGGAAGAAGCTAATTTATATCTGGATGCCAAAGATGATAAGACTGGGATGATGGTGCGTCCTTCTAATTTAGAGGATATTTTTGTAGAACTGACTGGCCGACAGTTAGATTGAGCAATCGGTAAGTGCTAATAGGAGTCCTGGGATTTTAGATTTTAGATTTTAGATTTTAGATTTTAGATTTCCCAAGCGGCGATTAAAACGGCAAATTTTTTAATCAAAAGTCCCAGGATTAAAATCAAAAACTGAAAACAGAAAGAGTTTTGTTTTTTTGATAAACAACCGACACTATCAATTTATTTTGTAATGAGAAGGTTTTTTTACAAATTCCCTTGATTCACGATCCCGAAGTCACGGATAGACGGATAGTTATTTTTTGCTGATTCCTTCTTCTTTGTTCACGCTTGACTTATTCCCTCAACATCCATCCGTTAAATCCCCTACACTGCTCGTTTCCGAACTTTAACCTCCCAATTCCTAATTACTAATTTCCAAATGACTCGCTTAGCCACAACAATAGAAGCCATACTTTACCTAAAAGGTCAGCCGGTCTCAATAGCAGAGATTGCCGAGATTGCCAAGTGCGATCGAGCCGAAGTCGAAGACGCCATCATCGAACTCATGTCTGACTCATCCCGCGGCGAGAGTGCATTAGAAGTCGTAGAAACCCCGACGGGATACAGCCTGCAACTCAGAGAAGAGTTTGCCAGTTTAATGCAAACTTTAATACCTCCAGAATTAGGTGTTGGAGCTTTGCGAACGCTGGCGGCGATCGCCCTCAAAGGCGGCATCGCTCAGCCAGACTTAGTTAACTTGCGAGGTTCAGGCGCTTACCAACAAGTGCAGGAACTTGTTGAAATGGGTTTCGTCCGCAAACGGCGACCGAGTGAGGGGCGATCGTATTGGTTACAAGTTACCGATAAATTTCATCGGTACTTTCAAGTAGACCAACTGCCAAAACAATTGCAAATTGACTTCCAGGCAAATTTGTACCCAAGCAAAGACGAGTAGTTTAAAGTACAATGTAACAAGCCAGAAATTAAGAATCGCCAAATGGTTTTTCACCCTGACTTTGACAATTCCAATGCCCAACAAACCGCAGTCAATCCACTGCTGAAGTACCTCCAACACCAATCCCCGGAGGTTCTAGCCCGGATCGCCAAGTCCGCCAGCCCAGAAATCAGAGAAATTATCTCTCATAACGTTCAAGGACTTGTCGGCGTCTTGCCTTCAGAACATTTTAACGTCGAAATTACCACGGACCGCGAAAACTTAGCAGGTTTGCTAGCTTCAGCGATGATGACAGGCTATTTTCTGAGACAAATGGAGCAGAGGATGCACTTAGAAGAAAATTTAGCAAGCACCAGCTCGATTCAACCAAACTCTCCCAAAGACAAGTAAAAAGATCGAGGGGTTGGGGAAGCCAGAAGATGAAAGTTGTTCAAAAAAATAAACAGTCCTGGAGGCACAGGGAATTAAGAAACCGGGTTTTTAACCGGCTATCCCTCGCCCTACACCCAGGGTTTTAGTGAAAAAACCCGGTTGCTACGTCCAGGACTATAAACCATCACATTCATCTTTCATCCTCTACCGTTTGCAACTAATACCTGTTTTAAAAAAAATGCAACGGTAGGTAAGCTCCAAATCCTTATGCAGTAACTAATCCCCAATTCTTTAATCGAAAATCGAAAATCGACAATGGTATTACCCACCGGCGGGGCTACCCGATAGAGGAAAAGCACCCGGACGTACTTTAATTTTCTGAACTTGACCCAAACGGTTAATTTCCACTTCTAGTTCTTTGCCCACAACAGTGCTTTCAACCCGTTCTTGCACGTCCCCGGGAGTATTCACAGCAATTCCGTCCACTTTTTGAATGACATCTCCGGCGCGCAAGTCGGCTTTTTGAGCGGGGGAATTTTCCACGACTCGCGTCACGGCTACGCCTTGATCGAGGGTAATTTTATTATTATCGAGCTGTTTGTTGAGTTCGGCCTTGGTGGCTGCAGTCAAGCTGACCATTTGAATGCCGAGATAGGGATGTTCGGCTTTACCTTTGGCGAATAACTGATCGGAAACTCGTTTGGCGGTTTCGATCGGAATTGCAAATCCCAAGCCCTGAGCGTCCGCGCGGATAGCGGTATTGATGCCAATTACTTCGCCTTGGTCATTGAGTAGCGGTCCGCCAGAATTGCCGGGGTTGATGGCGGCGTCGGTTTGGATGAAGCGGACTCGCTTGTCGGGGATGCCGACTTGGGAGCTCGATCGACCCGTAGCGCTGATAATGCCCACAGTCACGGTATTGTCGAGACCTAAAGGATTACCGATCGCGATCGCCCACTGTCCCGGTACAATATTGTCCGATCGGCCCAAAGCCACCTGCGGCAGTTCCTTAGCATTAATCTTAACCACAGCGACATCCGTCAGCGGATCGACTCCCTGCACCTTACCCTCAAACTCGCGGCCGTCTTTGAGCGTCACCTTGACAGTATCCGTCCCGGAGACAACGTGAGCATTAGTAACGATGCGACCGTCAGGAGTGAGAATAAACCCCGAACCCGTACCTCTCTTGACTCGTTCTTCCGGCTGCGGCAAATTCTCCCCAAAAAACCTACGAAACAAAGGATTTTTGAATGCTTCGGGCACTTGATTCGCCACCTTACTCGATGCGTCAATCCGCACTACAGCAGGGCCTACTTTTTCGGCTGCTTCAGCAATAAAATTGGGATTGCTGCGATCGACCGCCCGATTTTCCAGAACAGGAGGAGACGCATAGGGGGGGATTTGCTGGCGAACTACTGGCAAAACCAATCCGGTTTCCAGATGGTTTGAGCCTTGCAGATAGCGATTCCCCAACCATCCCACGCCTCCCCCGATCGACAGCAAAGTCACATAAAGGGTCGTTTGCTTAAAAGATAAACTCATTTAATAACTCCCGCTAAATACCTCATCCCCGCAGACACGTTCCGAATCAAGCATTTTTGTCTTGGCGACGGGAAGGAAGCGGGGCGGGGCGTACCGCTTCCTCAAGAACATAGGTGTTAACAGGCAGGCGCTGATGGGCATCACAGGCAATTTTTTCCTGATTTTCCAAGAGCGACTAAAACTAATAATTCTCATCCTAACTTGGCTTAGCCTGGGATTTACAGTCTGGGGGGCGGCTAGAGCTTTCAAATATGCACTTTCACTCGACTAGACAATTGTCAATAGTCCGAAATGAATACTTTTTTATGTACATAATGACTTTTAAACGCTTATTTCCGCTGATTTCTGCACTACTTTGGTCGATCGCACCCGTTGGGAAAACGGCGGATTATACCGAGGCCGCACCTGCAAATCTTCCCTCAGGTACACCTGTAGAAAACCCCGACCCCGCCCGCGATTGCCCGAGTCCGGCTATGTCTCGGTTGCGCCGCCACACAGCGGCCCAGGGCGAAACAATAGAAAGCATTGCGCGGCAGTACAATAGACCTCTTGCGAAAGTGCGCTCGTTCTAGGTAAAATAAAAGAAATAATTAGCTCCCATAAGATGAATTACGAACAAGTACAAAAGTTAAACCCCGCCGACTTTAAACGGTACTGTGGACTACATCAAGAGACATT
>NZ_JANMZH010000194.1:0-27974 GCF_031383065.1 Microcoleus sp. OTE_8_concoct_300
ACTAGAAACCTGCTACCTGAGAATCAGGAGACTCTCGCCAGTGTCAGGTCTAGTTATAAAAAACAACTAAACTGTCTGTGTGTAGTAGTCTAAATGATGATGGTACTGGATGCTTCTAGGCATCTGTACACCCTCTCAGAGTTAGTGGCGCAAGTATATACATACGGGTTTTGCAGGGTTCCCGGCTAAGGGCGCTAAAAACTCTGCATTTTTGACGGGGAATGTAGTCCCCGTGCCGTGTTCCTCTTTGGACTAAAGTCACAAAGTTTCTATACTTCCCATATTTATTTATGAAAATCGTTCTGCTTGTAGGATACTATTTGGAAAATCCTCAGATGACTTCTAAAATTCTCACTAAGCGGGGGGGCTTAGCGGTGAAGCACACGGAAAATGTTGAAGAGGTGATGCAGATTGCTGCCAACGGCGAAGCTGATTTGATTTTAATGAAGGTGTCACTTCCAGACAGCGTGTATCAGGGCAAATCTGTTGACGGCATTAAGATTACTCAACTGCTCAAAGCTGACCCACAAACGGCCTCGCTGCCGATTATTTTGGTGACTGCTCACGCGATGGTCGGTGATAAAGAAACATTTCTGGATGAAAGCGGTGCCGACGGTTACATCTCTCAACCTGTGGTAGACCATCAAGATTTTGTCAATCAGATCAAGGCTTTGCTGCCTGATTAAGTGAACCATACATGAAGAAATAATAAGAAGGAAGAAGGAAGAAAGAATTGTTTGTTGGAACCAACAAACAATTAAAACTCTTGAATTACAAAGTTTTCTTGAATTCTGACTCTTCCTTCTTCCTTTGGATGTCCCGATCGCACAATGCTATGACTTCTGACTTTTAATTATTGAGGAAAAATTTGAGATTTTTCAACTCCTGAGATCGAAGTGTGCGTTGCGGCGAGGAAGCAACCTATCCTCAGCGATCGCAACGCTGTTCACTCATTTAAGCAATCTCAAAACTATTATTAGTCTTCGTCCTCATCGAAATCAAAACTGATATCATCATCATCGTCAGGATCAGCCCCCAAGGAATCATCCTCTGTCTCAGCGACAAAATCGTCCTCATCAACCTCAACTTCCTCAAAATCCTCATCAGCCTCAAGGTCAGACCCGCGCCCGATCTCAAAACCACTCTCGATCGTATAAGCGCGGCGCGCAGTGCGATCGTCCAAAACGACATTTTCCTGCAAATCCTGGATGTCGTCATCAAACACAGTACCATCAAAACCAGCATCCTGAACCCCAGCATCCTCATAGGCATTGAACCCAGTACCCGCAGGAATCAGGCGGCCGATAATCACATTTTCCTTCAGCCCCCGCAGCCAGTCAGACTTACCTTCGATCGCAGCCTCAGTCAACACCCGCGTAGTCTCCTGGAAGGAAGCAGCGGAAATAAAGCTATCAGTATTCAGCGAAGCCTTAGTAATCCCCAGCAACACCGGAGTATAATCTGCAGGCGCTCCACCAGTAATTGACATCGCCTCATTCACCTGCTCAACCTGCCGCAATTCCACCAACTCACCGGGGAGCATAGTAGTATCGCCGCCATCTTCCATCCTCACCTTGTTAGTCATCTGGCGGACGATTACCTCGATGTGCTTATCAGAAATATCCACGCCTTGAGACTGATAAACCGACTGCACCTCATTCACCAAAAATGTCTGCACCTGTTGGAAACTCTCCAAAGCCGCCTCAAAAGTAGGCTGCCGCTCTTTGAGCACATGGAAGAACACCTCCAGAATTTCGTGAGGGTTAGCAGGCCCGTCGGTCAAAGCTTCGGCGACGCCCACGCGCTGTCCGTCGGAAACGATCGGGTTTTGACCAGGTAACAAAGGATACTCCTCTATCCGGCCATCATCCTCTATCACCGCCAGTTCCACAACGTCGTCATCGGTAACTACTCGAGCTGTCCCCGGCCGCTTGGCTAAAATACAGGCTTCCTTCGGCTTGCGCCCTTCGAGCAGTTCCTCAATCCGTGGCAAACCCTGAATGATATCCCCAGTTTTTGCTCGTTCAAACACCAGAATCACTAAATTGTCACCCCGCTGCACTAAGTCGCCGTCGTCTACGTGCAGCACTGCACCGGCGGAAACCCGGTAAGGACGAGCTATCCTGAGCAATAGTTTCGCCGATTCTGTCTCCGATGCCGGTATAACTTTCACAACTTGACCGGACTCTTCGAGAACAACTCCCGGTGCTATTTCTGTACCAGCTACCAGTAGTTGACCCGGGCTCACATCCGGTGTACCAGCCACTGAGATCTCTATAGAATCGGCATCTCGCATTACCAACAGTCGGCGCACGGGTTCGTTAATTCCCTCGCGGATGCCCCGAACGATACCTGCTTCTTTGCAGAGAATCTCGGTGCGGGCGACTACTGCCCCGGGCGCGATCGACTGTCCGTCTTCGACCAAGAGCCGCGTGTGGGTGCTGCCCTGTGTCGGATCGGCAGATACGTCCCGCCGAATCACTAGGGATTCTAATATCACTAGCTGCAAGCGGAATGTCTTTGATGCTCGATCGCCCCCATCGGCTACTGTCATGGCTAACTCTTGCGACGCTATAGCGTCTTCTGGCGAGCCCCAAGCTGGCCCGGAACCGTCTGCCCCAAAAGCCATAGCATCGTCCTCATCGGGCAGCAACTCGATATCTGCTGCCAGTTGCGGAGCTCCGGAACCTATTTCTAAAATAAGCTGAGTCCGCAGCAGTTCTAATCCTTCGACTGATTTGACGCGCTCTCCATCCTTATAGGGCAGTCGCTGTACTGCTTTCAATGAGATTGACTCATTCAGGGCGGTCTGAGATGGCACTGGCGGCTTATCCGGTACGGCAAATTCTACGACTGGTCGCAGCAGCAATGCTGGGCCTTCGGGTGTTTCGATATACTCGGCATAGCCCAACTCTTCGGCAATCAAGCCTGGGAAAATTTCTTGACCGGCGTTGACGATTTGACCTTCTCCGAATGTTAGCGGCGGGCGGTCAACTACATGGAGTGTGCCTGGTTTGATGACTATTTCCCGGAGGATGTCATTTTTCTGAGTGATTTCTACGGCCCCGCTGGTTTGGCAGAAGATATCCTTGACGACTTCTGTACCGGCCTCTACGTACTGACCATCTTCGACCAGCAGCAGAGAAATATCTTTATTTACTTCGTGGCACTCTTCTGGTATCCACAGGAGAGTCCCCCCCTTCACGACTTCGTAGCCAAGTTTAGCTTTGCCGCGTTTGTGGACTTCTACGCCGCCGTATTTGACTATGCCGCCTGTCGCTGTGCGGTAGCTGTCGTCGAGCAGTTCGGCGACGACTTCGCCGTTGATGACTTTGCTGCCGGGTGCGGTTTTGAGGGAAAACCGCTGCTTAGAAGCTGTTTCGATTGTGTAGTGGTCGCGGCCACCTGCGCTTTCGGCTCGCACGACTGCTTGGTCGAGCAGGACTTGGGCGGTGATGATTTCGATTTCTCTGGGGTCTGCGATGCGGACTACGCCGCCGTGTTCGGAGATGAGTTTGGTTTCGGCTATTACGCTTTCGGCGGGTATGCGAGAGCCATTTTTTACTGCTGGTTCGGCGCCGGGGGGCAGGTTGTAGACTTCTCCTGAGAGTATCCAAATCAGCCCGCCTTTGCTGGCTGTGCGGGTTGTGTTCCCTTGGCGATCTGTTTTTTCTTCTGGCACTAAGTCGGCAAATTTGGCTTCTCCGGCTAAGTCGGAGGCTACGTCTGTGGTGACTTTTTCTGTTGTTTTGCGGGCGGCGCGACCGACGATGGGCACTTCTGCTAAAACTTGACCGGGTATGGCGCGCTGTCCGTCTTTGACCATTAAGGTCGAACCCTGGACGATGGCTAGTTCGATTTTGAGTTTTTGATTTTTGGCGCCGGATTTACCTTCTTCAAAGCCGTCTCCCTCAAATACGAGTTTGCCGTTGTTTTCGGCTACTAGGGCTTCTTCGCCGTGTCTGGTGCGGAAGGCGCGGGTACGCAGGTTCTTAAATTTGACTACGCCGGGGAAGGGGGCGCGTTCTTGTTTGGCGACTTCTCCGGTGAATACGCCTCCGGTGTGGAAGGTCCGCATGGTGAGCTGGGTTCCTGGTTCGCCGATCGACTGAGCTGCAATAATGCCGATGGCTTCTCCCATGTCTACCATTTTCAAGTGGGCGAGACTCCAGCCGTAGCAGTGCTGACAAACCGATCTGGTAGATTCACAAGTCAGGGGCGATCGTAAATATACTTCTGTGACTCCTGCTTTACCAATTTCGGCTGCTAACTCTTCGGTTATTGCTTGATTTCGGACTGCTTTTTCGCTGCCGTAAGCGACGATTTCCCCGGTTTTGGGGTGGACGACATCTTGGGCGAAAACGCGCCCTAGGAGTCTGTCTTTGAGGGGTATGAGCACTGTTGCTCCGTCTGTCATCGGCCGCACTCGAATTCCCCGCTGGGTGCCGCAGTCTACTTCCCGGACGATGACATCTTGGGATACATCTACTAAGCGACGAGTGAGATAGCCTGAGTCTGCTGTCCGCAAGGCTGTATCTACTAAGCCTTTGCGCGCTCCGTAGGAGGAAATAATGTATTCGGTGACGGTGAGTCCTTCGCGGAAGTTGGTTTTAATTGGTAAGTCAATGATTTCTCCTTGGGGGTCGGCCATTAATCCGCGCATTCCGACTAGCTGCCGCACTTGAGATATGTTCCCCCGCGCGCCGGAGAAGGCCATCATGTAGACGGAGTTTAGGGGGTCTGTGGCTCGGAAGTTTTTGACTACTTCGTCTTTGAGGTCTTCTGAGGTGCTGTTCCAGGTGTCGATTACTTTTTGGAAGCGTTCGACTTCGGTGATTTCGCCTCTGGTGTATTTTTGTTCTGTGATGCGGATTTCTTCTTCGGCTGCATCTAGGAGCGATCGTTTTGACGGCGGCACTTGCAGGTCGTCTACGCTAATCGAAACTCCCGCTCGTGTCGCAAAGCGGAAACCCAAGTCTTTGAGTTTATCGGCCATTTGGGCTGTACGGGCCGTGCCGTAGTGCATGAAAGACCAAGAGATTAATTTTTTGAGCTGACCTTTGTCAACAACTCGATTGCGAAAAACAATTTCCTTCTTTTCTGTCATTTTTCTGAGTAGTGGTAATTGGTAATTGGTAATTGGCAATTGGTAATTGGTAATTGGTAATTGGTAATTGGTAATTGGTAATTGATAAGTAGAGCAGCACGAAAAAACAACAAGTATCTTGTAGGGGCTAGTTTAGCGTATAAGGACGAGTTCTAAGCGAGGAGATGAAGGCACTCACCCGCCCTCCCCATAGTAATGTTTATTTGCACCTACCTACTTAATTGGTAAAAGGTAATTGGTAATTGGTAATTGGTAATTTTTCCGGCTTCGGTCGCTATTATTTGTTAGCGATTTTTTGTCCGTTATTACCCCTTATCCATTACCTTTTACCCATTACCTCTTACCTCTTACCCTTCCCAATTTCTAATTGTTAATTACCGATTCGATCGTTTGGTGATAGATAATCCTGCCCGGAGTAGTGCGAATAAATTGATTAATCAACTTGCCCTCTGCGTCTTCCCGAACCCGACGGAACTTGTATTCTTTCGTCACTATACCGTCGGTAGAGCGTTCCACCTTCAGCGGTTCTCCCTCGGGTTCTGCGTTTTCTATGGCGCCTTGAAACCTCACCCACACATAAGAGTGCAAGTCAACGACTCCTTGTTCGTAAGCTACAACCGCGTCGGTGAGGTTGGAGAAATAGTGACCGGATCCTTTTTGAGCGTCAGGATTTTCGGCTGTCAAGTAATAGCAACCGAGCACCATATCTTGAGAAGGAGTAACGATCGGTCTTCCGGTTGCCGGCGACATAATGTTGTTAGAAGCCAGCATCAGCAAGCGCGCTTCCGCCTGAGATTCCAGAGACAAAGGCACGTGCACGGCCATTTGGTCGCCGTCAAAGTCAGCGTTAAAAGCCGGGCAGACTAGCGGGTGAAGCTGAATTGCTCTCCCGTCCACCAAAATCGGCTCAAAGGCTTGAATCCCTAAACGGTGCAGCGTCGGCGCCCGGTTCAGCATCACCGGGTGTCCTTCAATCACCTCCTGAAGCACGTCCCAAACACTGGGATCGTTGCGCTGGATCAGTTTTTTGGCAGCTTTGATGTTGTTGACCAATCCTTGACGGATCAGGCGGTGGATGACGAAAGGCTGGAAAAGTTCGATCGCCATTTCCCTCGGCAAACCGCACTGATGAATTTTCAGTTTCGGCCCCACCACAATCACCGAACGCCCGGAGTAATCAACCCGTTTCCCCAGCAAGTTTTGCCGGAAGCGGCCTTGTTTCCCTTCAATGATGTCCGACAGCGACTTCAGCGGGCGGTTGTTTGCGCCCACCACCGTCCGGCCCCGGCGACCGTTGTCAATCAGCGCATCCACAGCTTCTTGCAGCATCCGCTTTTCGTTGCGGATGATAATCTCCGGCGCCAGAATTTCTTGCAGTCTCGCCAAGCGGTTATTGCGGTTGATGACTCTCCGATAGAGGTCGTTGAGGTCACTCGTTGCAAAACGCCCGCCGTCTAACTGCACCATCGGCCGCAAGTCCGGGGGAATCACCGGAATCACATTGAGCACCATCCAATCGGGATGAGAACCCGTAGCGATGAAGTTGTCAATCACTCGCAAGCGTTTAATCAACTTCGCCCGTTTTTGACCTTTAGCATTAGCAATATCTTCCCGCAGCTTTTCCGCTTCACTTTCTAGCGGAATGTTTTGCAGCAAAACTTGCAAAGCTTCAGCACCAATCCCCACTTCTACACCTGTGAGTGTGGAATCTTCGCTGTAAAGTTCGTCTTCTATTTCCAGCCAAGCATCTTCCGTGAGCAATTGCTTGTATTGCAGCTTCTCTGCATTACCTGCATTGAGGACAACGTAGGCATTGAAATAGACGATTTGTTCGACATCTCGCAGCGGCATATCTAACAGGATTGCCATGTAACTCGGGATGCCTTTTAGATACCAAACGTGAGCTACTGGAGCTGCTAATTTGATAAAGCCCATGCGATGGCGGCGGACGCGAGATTCAGTGACTTCAACACCGCATCTTTCGCAAACAATGCCTCTATGGCGAACTCGTTTGTACTTCCCACAATGACATTCCCAATCTTTTGCAGGCCCAAAAATGCGCTCGCAAAACAAGCCATCCATTTCAGGTTTTAATGTCCTATAATTAATTGTTTCGGGTTTTGTCACCTCGCCGGTTATCTGACCGTTGGGTAAAGTTCTCTCTCCCCACTGTCGAATTCTTTCTGGTGAAGCTAACCCTATCTTGACGTAATCAAAGCGTTGTTCTATCTTAGCCATTTTGACTCCAATTGATGATTTACAGTCGATTATTTGTGGTAATTTATCTTTTTTGTTGGCTTGTTTTGCCGCTTAAATCAATTTTATTCTCCTCTATATGTGACATTTCTTTTGATATCAGAAATGACATTTCTGGATACCCCAAATTCCTGAGCAATTTTAGCAATGGATTCTCCGGCTTGAATTCGTTCTCTGATTTCAAGAGCTTGAGCAAAAGTAAATTTGCGATCGAGATGTCCACCCATGCGAGGAAGTGGAACCTGTTGACCTGCTTCCTTCCAAGTGACGTGATATTTAATATCGTGTATGGTTTTGCGGCCGACACTGTATTCCTGTGCTACATCCTTCATCCTCTCTCCTGCTGCTAGCTTTTGTCGAATTTCTCGCACCTTTTCCCAATCTAATTTGGCATTGGAAAGAGGATGACTTTTTCCTTGAGTGCGTCCTTTCTTAGAAGCATCTAACAAATTTTGAGTGCGAGTACCAGCCCAAAGGTGTTCTGGATTGATGCAACTGGGATTGTCGCAGGTATGACAAGCATCCATCGAAGTCGGAAGTTCATATCCTAATTTCTCGGCTAAAACAGCACGGGTAACTGATTTTAATTTCCCATTTTTCCAGTATCTGCCATAACCTTGACCATCCTTTCCACCTGGGAAAATGATGCAGCCGCTGTCTTGAATTTCTCCTAAAAAATTGGGTGAAACTGTAGTGAAGTTATCGGGAATATTTGTCTGAAGTATCTTAATAATAGTTTCATGTTGTACTCCATACTCTTTTGCTAGGTGGTTCTTGATGGTTCCAGATAAATATTTAGTCTGAATTTCCCGTAGTTGTGCGATCGACAATATGCCAATACCGGGAATACTTTTGCGTCTGGGAGTTTTGCGATCGCGCCCAATCATCTGCCCGGTATTCTCAGCAGCAGTACCTACTACCAGATGTGCCGGGTTGATGCAGCTTCGATTGTCGCAGGTGTGGCAAGCAAAATAACCGGAACCGAGGAATCCTGCTATTTTTGATTCGAGGACTAATCGGTGGACTAATACCGTTTTGCCATCGAGCCACTTGCGCCCGTAACCGTTGCCAAACTTGCTCCCTTGCCAGTTAATACAGCCAGTCTTCAGGTCAACTTCTCCTTCTATTCCTGGGATAACTGTTACAATAGTCATGTCAGCGTCTCTCCTGTTTAGAGCGTTGATTCGCCTCACCAGTGTTCGTACCACTGCTGAGGCATTTTTATTTGAGATTGCCGATTAAAGATTAAAGAATTGAATGCTGTCAAAAAATCTTTAATCTTTAATCTTTAATCTTTAATGCCTAATCCTCGTCAAGTTCGTCACGAGAAAGCGATTCGTAAGTAGGCCGCGAGGGCGATCGCTTGCCCCCAGCATCCGCCATCAAATCCACCTCAACGTGTTCGCTGCCCTCGTCGGATGTATTCACCTTGTGCACGGCAATATCCAAGCACAAAGACTGCAACTCCCGCATCAGCACCTTGAAAGATTCCGGCGTACCGGGGCGCGGAATGGCTTTGCCTTTAACAATGGCGTTCAAAGCCTCGTTTCTGCCCTGCATATCATCCGACTTGACAGTCAGCAACTCTTGCAAGGTGTAAGCTGCGCCGAAGGCTTCCAGAGCCCAGACTTCCATTTCTCCGAACCGCTGACCCCCCTGCTGCGCTTTGCCGCCTAAAGGCTGCTGCGTTACTAGCGAGTAAGGGCCTGTGCTGCGGGCGTGGATCTTATCGTCTACTAAGTGCACCAGCTTCAGCATATAGGCGATGCCGACTGTGATCGGGCGATCGAACGGTTCCCCTGTTCTGCCATCGTAGACAATTGTCTTGCCGGGGTGCTTTTCGTTAAACACCCAAGGCTTGCCGGTTTTTTCCCTGGCTTCCTGCAGCTTGCCGTGTACGGTTTCCCGCGACTTTTCAGCGCCGTGCATTTCATCAAAAGGCACCATCTTGAACCGCATCGAGAGATTTTCGCCGGCCCATCCGAGCAAGCACTCAAAAATCTGACCTACGTTCATCCGCGACGGTACGCCCAAGGGATTGAGCACTATGTCCACGGGTGTTCCGTCGGGTAAGTAGGGCATATCCTCCATCGGCAGAATCCGGGAGACGATGCCTTTATTCCCGTGGCGGCCGGCCATTTTGTCGCCGACTTGAATTTTGCGCTTTTGAGCTACGTAGACGCGGACGACCATGTTGGCGCCGGGGGGCAGTTCGTCGCCCTGTTCGCGGGTAAACACCCGCACGTCCACCACGCGGCCTTTTTCGCCGTTAGGGACGCGGAGGGAATTGTCGCGCACGTCGCGGGCTTTTTCGCCGAAGATTGCTCTGAGCAGTTTTTCTTCCGGCGGTTGGTCGGATTCGCCTTTGGGGGTGACTTTGCCGACTAGGATGTCGCTGGCTTCTACCCAGGCTCCTTTGCGGATAATGCCCTGTTCGTCTAGCTGGCGCAGGGCGTCTTCGCCGACGTTAGGAATTTCGCGGGTGATTTCTTCGGGGCCGAGTTTGGTTTGGCGGGCTTCGATTTCGTATTTTTCAATGTGGATGCTGGTGTAGACATCTTCGTACACTAAACGCTCGCTGATTAGCATGGCGTCTTCGTAGTTGTAGCCTTCCCAGGGCATATAAGCTACGAGGATGTTGTGACCCAGGGCTAGTTCTGCTCCTTCGGTGGAGGAACCGTCGGCGAGAACTTGACCTGCTACGACGCGATCGCCTTCATAAATCAGCGGACGCTGGTTTAAGCAAGTATCTTGGTTTGAGCGCTGATATTTTTGCAGTTCGTGTTCGATGCAACCTGCATATTTTTGCTTCCAAACCGAGGGCTGTTTGACTTTGAGTTCGTCGTATTCCCGAATCAGGAAATGTTCTTCGCTGGAATTCGATTCGGCATCCGAGGCCAGGGGTCTGACTATAATCCGGGTGGCGTCGATGTATATGACTTCGCCGTTAATCCGGGAAACTACAACCATCCCGGAATCTCGCGCGGCCTGAGCTTCTAAGCCGGTACCGACTAGGGGCCGTTCTGGTTTCAGTAGCGGCACAGCTTGCCGCTGCATATTTGAACCCATCAGAGCTCGGTTGGCGTCGTCGTGTTCCAGGAAGGGAATCAGGGATGTGGCGACGGAGACGATTTGCACGGGCGAAATCGCCATGTAGTCCACCTGCATGGGTGTGGTGGTGGTAAATTCTTGGCGGTAGCGGACGGCTACGGTTTCGCCTAAGAGGTTGTTGTTTTCGTCGAGGCTGATGTCTCCGGGGGCGACGCGCAAGTCGTCTTCTTCATCGGCTGTCATGTAGACGGGGGCTTTGTCGCGCAGCACTTGTCCTTTTTCTACTGGATAGAAAGGGGTTTCGATGAAGCCGTAGGGGTTGACGCGGGCGTGGGTTGCTAAGGAACCGATCAGACCTGCGTTGGGACCTTCTGGTGTTTCGATCGGGCAAATCCGGCCGTAGTGGGACGGGTGAATGTCCCGCACTGCAAACCCGGCGCGTTCCCGAGTCAGACCTCCTGGGCCTAAGGCCGATAGCCGGCGCTTGTGGGTCAGTTCTGCTAGGGGGTTGGTTTGATCCATGAACTGGGATAGCTGGGAGGAACCGAAGAATTCCTTGATTGCTGCTACCAGGGGTTTGGGGTTGACTAGAGATGCGGGGCTGAGGGAGTCGGCGTCGGAGACGGTCATTCTTTCGCGGATGATCCGTTCTAAGCGGTTGAGGCCGACGCGCACTTGGTTTTGCAGCAGTTCTCCGACGCTGCGGACGCGACGGTTGCCTAGGTGGTCGATGTCGTCGGTGGAGCCGATGTCGAATTCGAGGTTTATTAGGTAGTCGATCGCTGTCAAGATATCTTGCGATGTCAGCACCCGCATGGTATCGGGGACTGTCAAGCGCAATTTTTTGTTGAGTTTGTAGCGGCCGACTCTGCCTAAGTCGTAGCGTTTGGGGTCGAAGAAGCGGGAGTGCAGGAGCTGTTCGCCCCCGGCTACGGTGGGGGGTTCGCCTGGACGGAGTTTGCGGTAGAGCTCCATCAATGCTTCTTCTTCGCCGAATTGTCCTTCTTTTTCGATCGTTTTTTGGAAGTATTCCGGGTGCCGCAGGGAGTCGTAGATTTCGCCGTCTGTGAGTCCCAATGCTTTGAGCAGCACCTGGGCTGAGAGTTTGCGGGTTTTGTCTATTCTGACCCAGACTAAATCGTTTTTGTCTGTTTCAAATTTCAGCCAAGCGCCGCGGTTGGGGATGAGCGAGGCGTTATAGGAACGGCGGCCGTTTTTGTCGGTTTCGGATTTGTAGTACACTCCGGGCGATCGCACGATTTGGTTGACAATCACCCGTTCGGCGCCGTTGATAATGAAAGTGCCGCGCTCGGTCATCAAGGGCAAATCGCCGATAAAGACTTCTTGTTCTTTGATTTCCCCTGTTTCTTTGTTAATCAGGCGGGTGGGTACGTACATTTGCACCGAGTAGGTGCTGTCCCTGCGCTTGGCTTCGTCCACGTCGTATTTGGGGCGCTTGAGTTTGAAGTCTTTGCCCATGAAGTGGAGTTCCAGCTTGCCCGTGTAGTCTGTAATCGGGGAAAAGCTGTCGAGTTCTTCGATCAGTCCGGCTTCTAGGAACCAGCGGAAACTTGCCCGCTGGATTTCGATCAGGTCGGGCAAGGTGAAGGCGAATTCTGTGTAATCTTTAGTAGTCATGGGTGTCCTTTTTCCGCAGTGGCTCTAGCTTTTTACATGGCGCCAAGGCTTAGCTTTTTTACCTTGTTGCGTTTTTTTGATTGATTGTGTGAGAGAATTTATATGATGTTTTCGATCGTTTACCAACTGCTACAACGGTTATTTTTGCGGGTTGCTCGCAGTATTTTTGTGCGGATTTTGGTTTCGATCGAGATGCTTTTAGCTCCGATCTCGTGGTGTCCCAGGGTAAATTCCCTACACTTTTGACTCCTAAAATTGACTTGACAGCTATTGCCAAATTGCTGAGGTTCCAAGTTTCTTCGCTATGTGTAAGTTTGAGGTATTGCGTGAAGTTTTTGGCGATCCCGAAGGTTAGCGTACTCGCGTTGTGTTGGCCTCAAGCGGGCGACATCGCAGTCGCGGATACTAAGCCAACGCCCGATCGGTCGGTTCTTTTTATTATAGGACGCAAATCCGATCGCAGCAGGCAACGCCAAAAGAATCTCAAATAAAGGATGAATCCGGTTTTTCGGGCAGGATATAAATGGGATTGTCCCCATCGCTTGCCGCTAAATCGACCTGTTTTCCTCGTTTCTCTGTTCTCAATCAGCTAAACTGAAAAGCCGAATAGCTGACAGGCATTTTCCGTTGTCTGCTGGGACAAAGTTAAGAGAGAAACTCCTCTCAATTTAGCAACTTGCTCGGCTACGTAGTAGACGTAGGCTGGTTCGTTGCGTTTTCCGCGCTGGGGTACGGGGGCGAGAAAAGGGCAATCTGTCTCGACTAGGATGCGATCGCTATTTACCATACAAGCTGATTCTTGTATTTGCAAGGCTTTTTTAAAGGTGACTGTTCCGCTAAAACTGATGTAGAAACCTAGGTCTAAAAACCACTGGGTTTCTTCGGGTGTGCCTCCCCAGCAGTGCATGACCCCGCGCACTGGTCCGCGTGTTTGCCAAAAGTTCCTCAGCATTTGGGCCATTGGGGCGGCGGCGTCGCGACAGTGGATAATGACTGGTTTGTCAAGTTGCTGGGCGATTTCAAGCTGTGCCTCAAACACTTTAAACTGGTGTTCTCGATCGTCAGCTTTATAAAAGTCCAGTCCGGTTTCGCCGATCGCCACTACCCTAGAGTCCGAATTCGCTAATTCCCTAATCTGGCTCGCAGTCTCGTCTTTCCACTTGTCGGCATCTAAGGGGTGGAGTCCCACTGCAAAGGAGACTTCTGCAAATTGATTGGCGATTGCTTGAATGCCGGCAAACTCTTCTGGCTCTACACAAGAATGAACCAGCCGAACTACACCAGCTTCGCGCCAGCGTTCTCGAATGGCTTCTAACTCAGATTTGTAGGTCTCAAAGTTGATATGAACGTGAGTGTCGATGAGCTGCATGGGGGAAGCAGATTAGAGGTGATACGGGAGAATCCCTGTGGGTGAGGTATGAGGGGTCGAAAAAGCGAGACTAGGAGACTGGGAGACTGCGAGGAAGTGGGAGAGTTGGAGAGGGGCGAGGGTCCGAGTGGGAAAAATCTTTTTTCTTCCTTTTTCCCTCAGTATCCCTCCGTTAAATCCCGTACACAATCCGTTTCCGAACTTCACGCTTGACTTCTTCCCTCAACATCCATCCCTTAAATCCGTCCCATCCCGTACACAATCCGTTGCCTTTCTTCCTTCTGTCTTTCTGTCTTACTGTCTTAAGATGCTACCGATGATACTTCGTGTGGCTTAAGAGTTCTTGCCAAGCGGGACTTTTTGCGAGCGCCGTTGTTGCGGTGGAGTACACCTTTTTTGACAGCTTTGTCGATTTTGCTGTAGGCCTCAGACATTCGCTGCTGGACTTCTTGCATTAATTCTGGGCTCGGAGCTGCGGCGTATTTGTCAACGGCCGCAAAATACTTCTTCATCAAAGTTTTGACCGCTGACTTGTAAGATTTGTTGTACAAGCGGTTACGTTCGGCGATTTTGACTCGTTTGACGGCGGACTTAATATTTGCCATAGTTCAGTTGCTGGAAGTAGGTATTCATTGATACACCCTAGTCTCAAGACAGTCTCAAGACAGGGGGATTTGGAAGGACAACCTTTTCGGGATCGATCCGCAAAAAGCTTGATTTTAATAGGCTGAGTCAGACAGCCATTCTCCACTCGCTCAGCTCAATCTGAGTCTGTGGCTATTTTTTGGCGATCGCCCGCGCAATAATTTTTTATTGACTTATTTAACGGCCTATTTTTTGCCCCTGACGATACCCAAAGGTATGACACGGATGTTACGGAGGCCTCTTGCGTGGTTTCCACCGTCACCAGTTAAAGTCACGGTTTCTGGCGCCCAACTTTCCAGTATACAATAATTTGGCGTTTTTATATAAAAAAATTATCAGGTGTGGGAAAAACTAATATAGCATCTATTCTGCAAAGAATGTGATTCCCTGAAAAATCCAAGTTAAGCTATAACAAAGAGTACGGGTTATTGGGGCTTCGGCAAGAAGCACTTACCGCAGGTAGAAGGCAGAAGGCAGAAGGTAGAAGGTAGAAGGTAGCCGGAGTAGAAGGTAGAAGGTAGAAGGTAGAAGGCAGAATCAACATTCTCCCGCTTGCACACTCTCCCCCTCACACACACTCGGGCTCGGACACTCTCCCCGTCTGATATCGAACCCTCTCCCGCAGCACCCGGTTCTCTGGCGCACAATTCCTCAGAAAGGTTGTGACTTGTCCTCAGTGTTGCAAAATCCTCGACAGAGATTTAAACGCTGCACTGAAGCCTTTGAAAATGCCGCGAGTCTCGCGGTTTAAGCTTGTGGACTGGTGGTGGCCTACTTCAGCAGGAGATAGCCACAAAAATCCCCAATTGTCAAGCAAATGTTAGTGAATTATAGACGGCATTCCTAATCTCCATGCTGCGAATCATTACTCAGTGGGTTGAGGCACAAGCTGAACTGCGACGAATCTGCGATCGCACCCATGACGAACTTGTCGTTCACAAAGAAGCCACCGTCCGGGAGGTGCTGCAAGCTATAAGGCGCAGAGGCGATCAGGCTGTGCTGCACTACACTGCTGAATTTGACCGCATGACCCTAAATGTGGAAGAATTACGGGTCAGCGGCGCCGAATTGGATGCTGCTTACCAGCAGGTGTCGAAAGAATTATTAAATGCAATCCGCACAGCTTGCAAACAGGTAGAGGCGTTTCACCGACAGCGCGTCCCGAAGTCTTGGGTGCAGTTTGGCGATGACGAGATTGTTTTGGGCAAACGCTACACCCCGGTCGATCGAGCGGGAATTTACATTCCTGGCGGTCAGGCGTCCTATCCAAGCTCGGTGATCATGAATGCGGTGCCAGCGAAGGTCGCCAAGGTTCCGAGACTGGTGATGTGTACTCCCCCCGGACAGGAGAAGAAAATGAATCCTGCGGTGCTGGTAGCGGCTCAGGAAGCGGGAGTTGATGAGATTTATCGGGTAGGCGGGGCGCAGGCGATCGCAGCTTTAGCCTACGGTACGGAAACTATTCCGAAGGTGGATTTAATTACGGGGCCGGGGAATATTTACGTCACCCTGGCAAAAAAACTGGTTTACGGGACTGTGGGGATCGATTCTCTGGCTGGCCCGTCCGAGGTCCTGATCATAGCAGACGGCTCGGCAAATTCTGTGCACGTGGCTGCAGATATGTTGGCTCAAGCTGAACATGATTCGATGGCGTCGGCAATTTTGCTGACGGCGGATTCGGTGCTGGCGAGGAAAGTGGTGGCTGAGGTGGACAGACAGTTGGCAAATCACCCGCGCCGAATTTTAACAGAAAAGGCGATCGCCAACTATGGTTTAGTCGTAGTAGTTGACTCGCTCAAAGCGGCGGCGGAACTCTCTAACGAGTTTGCCCCAGAACACTTGGAATTGCAAGTTGCAGATCCCTGGGCTTTGCTCGACCAAATTCGCCACGCTGGGGCGATTTTCTTGGGCTGCTCGACGCCGGAAGCTGTGGGGGATTATTTGGCGGGCCCCAATCACACTTTGCCGACTTCTGGGGCTGCTCGCTATGCGTCGCCCCTGGGTGTCGAGACTTTTATGAAGCATTCGAGTTTGATTCAATATTCGCCTGCTGCACTTAAGAAGGTGGGTAGGGCGATTAATGTGTTGGCAGAAGCTGAGGGGCTTCCTTCTCACGCTGATTCGGTGCGACTGCGGACTGAAAATGAGGGAAAGGGTGAGTTTTAGATGGTAGATTTGAGATTGGCGATCGAGATTTAAGTAGATGAGTGGGAAAATACATATAGCCTTTCTCAGTAACATGAGGTGCTCATAGGGCATAGGGCATAGGGCATAGGACTGGCCCCCATACCTCACCACGCGATCGAACCGCTGTAGGTAGTCAAAAGTGAGTAAAATGCAGTGAAAGGAAGCAATTCTCTGGCGATTATGGTAGCTTTACATTCTGTGACAAGCGGCCGAGTTTATTTGCACCTACTTACTTACGCACTCCGGGCTTCAGAAACCCGGTTTCTTCAAGTATCTTGCTGAAATGACGCAATTATGTTATGGAACCGGGTTTCTGCCTAGGTAATGATGATGTTGGTGGAAAGCGCGAAATTGTTGAAAGTAGGCGACAATCAACGAGAAATTTAAAGTCTAGTATCTGAGATTTAAAGGTGCATGGTATTGAATACTGTTTTGGTAGCGATCGACAATTCAGAGTTAGCGACTCAGGTATTGCAAGTTGTAGGACAATTTCAGCTAGAACCGACGGCAAAGGTGATTCTAGTTCATGTTGTCCGTTCTGGTACGTCGGATTTTGACGCGGTTGTCGATCAACCTCACGCTCAGGGAGATGAGATTGCTTACCGAGAAGTGGAGAAGTTACTGCAATCTTATCAGGAAAAGTTGCCTTGCCAGAGCGATTTAGAAATTGTGTCCGGGGATCCAGCAGAGGAAATTCTGCGTTTGGCTAATATTTATAAGGCCGATTTAATTGCGATCGGCTGTCGCGGTTTGACTGGTTTAAAGCGGATTTTGGAGGGTTCGGTGAGTGCTGAGGTTGTGGCTGAGGCTCCTTGTTCGGTGTTGGTGGTGCGATCGAAGTAAGTAAGCGCGGTAAATGCAATGCCGGAAATGTTCACACAAAGTTGAAATTAGCATTCTGAATATTTAAAATTATTTAGGGCTGTTAGATCCCCGACTTCTTGAAGGAGTCGGGGATCAGGGTATGCCGATCGCACTTCCCTCTATTACCGTAAAACCTGATGGTGAGAAGACTGTTGCTGCATTTTACTGTAATTTCTCATGCCTGCGGGATCGCCTGATGCGTGATTGGCAACTAACGAAACAATCAATACAAATAAGAACACCTCCCAAGTAAAAGGTGCTGGCTTTGGCGGATCTTTGGGTTTATCTGTAACCGACTCGACGTTGACTTTGATGTCAAGTTTGCCCTCAATCACTTTTCCTTTGAAAACTCCATCGCTGGCAACACCCTTAAATCGCATTGGATTAGCTTGTTCTGCTGACATTGTGGTTATCCTTGTGTTGGTAGATTATGAAAAAACACAATTAAATGAAGGGCGATCGCGTGTCGGGTGAGGAGGGCGATCGTCAATGAAATTATTTTCAGGCAGCTATCAATAATCTAGGTCATAATTCATGGTAAAATTGATTTGGCTTTCTCCAGTTCCTAAAGGAGTACGCACAGAACGGGGAAATAAGAACTCGAAACTAGACACTCCATTGCCAAAATCAATGTAATTACTACCAGTTTGACCCATCATAAGTTCAGTTTCTTGCCAATTTCCACCGTTTACTCTGTACCGAAATGGCATAGGACCCGTGTAGCTAGCAGTCCGCTCAGCATTGACATAGAAACCACCAATCTGTTTAGCGCCGGATACTGTGTTATAGAAACCCAACTTGCATTCAAAGCTAAATTATGCTCTGGGAATGAAACAAGACCCTCTTCTTTCGGAACCAGCCCAGTTGTTGGCTAAAGCGGCTATGGGAACTGACATTAGGATTGCTAGGAGGGAAAATGTAGCTCCTAAAATCGTAAGTTTTGCACTCTTTTTAGACATTTTTATACTCTGATTTGATGTACGTTTACGTGAACTTGGATGGATTTGTCAAGGAGACGAATAGGAGCGAGCGCGCGTCGGATGAGGAGCGCGATCGCTATCTTTAGTCAGTCACAGTTAGCTACCACTGATATCTGCTAATGTTACTTTTTGCCAAAAGCGATGAATACAGGCTGGTAAGAGCCTCGATCTGGTTGCCAATAGAAAACAGAAAGTTGCTGTTTCGTCATTGCAACAGGACCCCCCTGGTGCATTGGATCGGCAACGATATACTTGCCATCAGGTGTTTTCCCGAGAATTGCGTTGAGGTGTGGTGTATAGCCATCACCAACTCTTTGCGGAAACTGTTGACGCCACTCAGGTCGTAAAAATCCCCAAGATATAACAGGCTTTCCTTGATTAAGAGATTGATCTAACTGATTCCATCCTTGTAAATCTTCTGGTTTACCACCTGTCTTTGTGATCCCTGCTTTGATTTGATCCCAGTTAGTGCTTTGTCTGTCTAGATCGAGTACATTCAAACCTTGTTTGACCGTATTGGAATAGCCGAACATCTGAGCACGCGCATAGTCAATGCTAGTTTCAATGCTGATATTAGATGGTTCTTTGCCAAGCATTTTCAAAATCATAGCTAAACTAGCAGGACCACAGTTATTGCTACCGTTAGGCCCACTTGGATTATATTTAGCATTGGAGTATTGAAGCTTGAAGAAAGGATCTGCTTGCTGTATGCTAGTAGGTAATTGACTATTATTCCCCGAATTTAAGGTAATTTTAGCCGTACCATTATTCAACCATTCGAGAAAGCCGTTCTCAAAATTTTGTCGCCAATTGCCATTCCCAATATGGGATTCTTCACTCGTAGGCAAGCCTAGTTGACTATTTTGACCTCCTAAATTATTCAGGTAATAACTTCCCAGGCTACCGTGAACTGAGAAAGTACCATTTGCTGAGTGAAAAATTGCACCGCCTTGAAAGTTTTGTCGCCATTTACCAGGTAAAAATTGGAATTCAGCAGCCGTTGGCTGACCCAAATCCTTGGCTATATTTGGATTTCTGTTGTAAAAATAGCCAATGCTACCTTGGATCGGAAAACTAAACTGCTTCTCCACTAGATATTTGTGTCCGTCGATCGCGATAGTGTCGCGATCATCCTCACTCTTCAACGCCTGAAGATCACCCTGACTCAATTCCTTCCCCTGAACAACCGCCGCAAAAATCGCCCCCTCATCTCCCGGTGAATCCGTAATATTCAAATGCGAATCAACAGAGTGACCTATCTCTTCGAGCAACACATCCACAACCGCCGCCGGATTCGCGGCATTCCGAGCCAAAAATTCCCGCGATACATAAATAGTATCGGTAGCACTAGCAAAAGCCCCATTCGCTCCATTAATTTCAGCTTCAGAGATAACCTTCACCTGTGGGATACTACTAAAATCGCCGCTGATCCATTCTTGAGTTAAGGCTTTCGCTTTCTCAGTATCCCAGCTATCCCCAAAAGCCTCATTCATCTTAGCCGTGAAATCTGGATCGGCGGCAAAGTTCTTGAGTTCGTCGTAAACATTTGGCATCGCCTCACCCGTTAGTGAATCTACTGATGGAGTGGTTGCGATTGTGCTAACATCGGCTAGTGAGAAATCTGTTTTCGGGAACGGCAACGGTGCGTTAGACAGGATAAAGTTTTCGTTATTGTCTGGTGTTAGAGTCGGGATGTTAGCCTCTTGGCTAGCACCACCTCTTAAGAAGCGGTTAGGATCTAACTGTGGAATAATTCCTTTGTTCGCTTCAAGGGTGTCATTCAAACCTGTGATGGAAGGGTTGGCAGATGTAAGCAAGTTTTGGCGGTCATCAGGGGTGAAAGGGTAAGACATATAATTACCTGTTCTACTGATTTGTTTTGGATAACCCCATTGTTAAGTATCTAATTAATAAAGTAAATAACTAAAATTCCTAGGTTTTTACAGTCAATTCATCCTCAGTTCATACAGTTAGTTCATAAAGTTCATAAAATTCAGTACAATAAATAGCAACATTGAGATTGGGCTAAACTGTGAATACTGACGAAGCGTTAAGCTTATTGGATGATTGGGTTGTTGAAAACAGAGGACAAGGCTTAAGTCCTCAGCAAAAGGAGATTTTTAGGCGCTCCTGGGAAGGTCAGGAATACGATGATATGGAAATTTCTCGCTATAGCACTGAGTATATAAAGAAAATGCTGGCACCTAAGTTGTGGAAGCTACTATCCCAGGTTATAGGAGAACCAGTGACTAAAAACACTCTCAGAATAGTAATTGAACCTGCACTGAAGTTGCGATCGCGCCAACAGGACTCGCTAAAACCTCTACAGGGGCAAATTTGGAGCGACGATGCACCGGAACTCTCGGTTTTCTACGGGTACGCGGATGAACTAAACACCTTAGAGCAGTGGATAGTAACAGATCGCTGTCGCCTCCTGGCGTTGGGAGGTATGGTGGGAGTGGGTAAAACGGCGATCGCTGTGAAGTTGGCACGGCAAATTCAAGACAGCTTTCAATTTGTTATTTGGCGAAGTCTTAGGGGCTCTCCACCCCTGCAAAATATTCTCGCTGACTTGCTCGAATCCTTTTTTGACTGTACAGAAACAACGTTGCCAGATACCTCAGTCAGTGACGTTTCGCGACTGATGGAATGTTTGCGATCGCACCGGTGTCTGGTAATACTGGATGGAGTGGAAACAATTCTGGAAACCAGTCAGTTAGCCGGAAGATATCGAGAAGGATATCAGGATTACGGGCAACTCTTCAGACAAATAGGGGAATTTAACCATCAAAGCTGTTTAGTGCTGACTTGTTCTGAAAAATTGAGGGTAATTGATTTGATGGCAGACAGAAACAGCCCGGTTCGCTATTATAAGCTAGAGGGCTTAAAAAAAGATGCCGCTAAGCAAATCCTCAAAGATAGAGAATTAGTTGAAGAACCGGAATGGAAGAGCCTCATCGAGCGCTACGAAGGCAACCCTTTATTGCTCAGAATTGTGGCGACAACGATTCAAGAAATCTTTAACGGCAGAGCTTCTGATTTTATTAAGCAAAATACGATATTTCTAGGCAATCAACTGACGGAAGAATTAGATCGACAGTTTCAGCGAATTTCTCAAGTAGAAATTGAGGTGATGTACCAGCTTGCACTTGATCCTCAACCCCTGACGCGAGCGAAATTGCGAGAGAATATACCTTCCTCTCCCTCCAGCTCGCAAGTAACGGAATCTCTGCAATCTTTGGCATGGCGATCGCTCATTGAAAAAATGACAGCCGGCGGTGACAGCCTCTTCACCCTGCGACCTATAATTAGGAAGTACGTTCTCAATCGATTTAACCAACAATCCAACATATCAAAGCAGTGATAATTGAGCATGGAACGGTGATTAACAATCGCTATCGCGTTGGGCAGCTACTAGGTAAAGGTGGGTTTGGTAAAATCTTTGAAGTCGATGACGGAGGAACGCCAAAGGTTATAAAATTTCTCAGTCTTGATAGTTTACATGACCCAGAAAAGAGACACAAAGCACTCTCCTTATTTCAGAGAGAAGCTGAGATATTAAAGCTGCTGAATCATCCCGGCATTCCCAGATGCGAACCGGACGGATATTTCACTTGGCAAGATGGAACTCTGATTCGGTACTGCTTAGTCATGGAGAAAATTGACGGACAAAATTTAGAGAAGTGGTTCGAGCAGAGAAATCGAAAATTTATCACCCAAGAACAAGCTATAGATTGGTTAAAACAACTGCTAGAAATAGTGGAATATTTGCATCATCATAATTATATTCACCGTGACATAAAGCCTCCCAATATCATGGTCAAACCTAACGGACAGCTAGTGCTGATAGATTTTGGTACTGTGAAGAAAATCACGGATACTTATATTTCCAAATTAGTTGACGATGTTAATTCGACAAGTATCGTAAGTCATGGTTACACACCCCTGGAGCAAAGGAAGCGAAAACCTCTCAAACAATCTGATTTTTTTGCCTTGGGCTGCACATTGGTTTACCTGCTAACGGGAATCTCTCCAGAACAGTTTGATACAGATGATGATGATCTGTTGATTTGGCGACATCATGCTCCTACAGTAGGCGATAATCTAGCTAGTTTAATTGATCGAATGATAGCTCCTTTACATAGGGAGCGACCTCAAGATACGCAAATTATTTTGAAATATTTGGAAACGCTAGAAAAAGAACCTTCTGTAGTAGAAGATAAGCAAACTGATTTGTCTGTAAATAATCGAGATAAAATTGACAAAAGACTCTCTGCTAGTTTAAAATATGGGATTGCTAAATTCATCAAAATTTCCAGTGTCGTTAAGGCAGCGATCGCGGTGGGGATATTGTTGCCACTAGCTTTCTTTAGCGGGCGGTATTTTTTGCCGGTAATTACTCTCGACTTCTATCATCGCGGCTTTGAAAGTTCCCAAGCAGGCAATTTGGATCGAGCTGAATCATACTACCGTTTGGCACTATTTCTAGACCCGAACTTTGCAGAAATTTATTTCAGTCTGGGAAAAGTTTACGAAAAACGAGCTAAGTTGGAATTGGCCGAGGCAGAATACCAAAAAGCCATTGCTTTACAACCTGATTATGACAAACCTTACAACAACTTGGGGCGATTGTACATTCACAAAAAACAGTATTCTGCTGCTATTGCACTCCTCAAACAGGGTCTAGAGTTAACTAAGGATAAGGCAGTAGAATCTGCCTTGCTGAAAAACTTCGGATTGGCGTTGAAGGAACAAGAAAAATACGAGGAAGCTAAGGTATATTTGCAAAAGTCTCTTGCCTTGGATGGGAAGCGTGCGCCCGCGTACTGCCTGTTGGCACAGATACTAGAGATCCAGGGGAATAAAGTAGAAGTTGGAGAAAAATGGAAAAATTGCTTAAGATATGCTTCTGAAGACAACCCAGATGAGAAAATTTGGAAGAATCAGGCACAAAAGCGCCTGCAACCTCAAAATACTCAAAAATGAAATACAACCGATCTATTTTAATTGCCTTAACTTTGATTTGGGCAACCATAAATATAGAAACTGAGGGATTCAAATGGTCAAAAGCAACGGTGGCAGTAGCAGCACCTGCTGCCAACACGACTGCTGACACACGGATCTCTCAAGAAAAGAGAGGATGGCTGCTAGCGAGGTGCAGGCAATGTCCTGACGATCCTGCTAACTATCGTGGCGGACAAAGCAATCGTATTCCATACATCATCAGTCCCCGGAATACCTTTTTGCTGACCAACAGGCCAACATTTCGGTGGAACCGTCCTATACGGGGTGGAAAAAGTTACACTGTGCGCCTGACATCCCGAAGCTTGAACAAAGATATTTGGCAGAAACAAAACGTGACGGATAACCAACTTCCCTATCCGTCCGATCAATCTCCATTGGAACCAGGAGTAGAATACTCATTAATTGTGAAAGCAGAAGAGGGCGCATCTTCTGTAGACGAACAAGTATCTGTAGAGTTTAGAGTCTTGGATGCCAAGGATGCTGATGATGTGAGATCGGCATCGGCTCTGATTTCTAAACAGCAGTTGCCTGAGGAAACTAAGTCTTTATTACTGGCTTATCTTTACAGTGGATATTACTTGAGAGCTGAAGCAATTGAACTGCTTGAACCGCTAGCTGTTAAAAGTCAAACGCCTGCCGTACATCGCTTGTTGGGAGACCTCTACCAGCAGGTAGGACTGGCTTCTCTAGCTCTACCCTATTATTTGCAGGCAGTGAAGCTGGCTAATTCTAATCAAGAATTAGCAGAACTAGCAGCAGCACAATTAGGGTTAGGTCAAGTTTATGTGAGGCTGGGCGATAAAGCTAAAGCGATCAAGAATTTGAAAAATGCCTTAGAGCAATATAAAAAATTAGGAAACCAGCAGCGGGTTATCGAACTGCAAGACCTGATTCAGAAAATAAGTTTCTAAACAGTGGAGCTTAGCGTGAGGATAAAATTTTGGTATTCGATCGGAGTTAGTCTGCTAATAGCAACACAATGTCCAGCTAGTTTCCCACTTCTAGCAGCCTCCCTGCCAGTATATAAGGCTGATAATTCGCGATCGCAAGCCGATATGCTATTGAATGAAGGTCTGAAGCTATTTTACCAGCGTAAATTCAACGAAGCTATCTCAAAGCTAGAATCTGCATTAACTATTTACCGAGCTACAGGTTCCCGCCTCCAAGAGGCTTCCTGTCTGTTTCATATTGGATTTGCTAAACAGGGGTTGAGAGACTTTGCTGGAGCTATTAAGTCCCTACAGCCTACTCTGCTATTCTGGCAGGAAACTCGCAACTTCACCTTAAAAGAAATGACACTGACTCTTATTGGGTTTGCCTACGAGGGACAAGGCAATCTAGAAGAGGCTGTTACTGTTTACAAGCAAGCGGTTGATGTCAACGAGAAAATTGTAGGCGGTATTAAGGTAGAAGAGTATCAATTATCTTTTGCCATGATGCAGGGATTATTGTCCGAACGCTTGAGCATTCTATTATCTCTAGCAGGTCGTTATGAAGAAAGTTTTAACTATGTTGAACGCGCCAAAGCCAGAGCTTTTCTCGATCAATATGTTCGCGGTTCTATCGATTTTAGGAAAAACGGGGATGCGGAATTATTAGCAAAGGGAGATGGGCTCGAACAAGAAATTGCTACTGTACGCAACCGTCTAATCAAGGCTCAAAATAATTCCGAGATCGACAATACAAGAGAAACATTAGAAAAACTTGACAGCCTCGAAAAACAGTATGAAGATTGGTACTTAGAGCTAAAAAATAGGAGTCCAGAAACCGCTTCATTAAAACGAGTTGAGGTAGCTTCATTGGGTGAAATTCAAAAAGCTATTGCTCAGATAGACAGTGACACGACGCTAGTTGAATATTTTGTCACGGACGGAGGGACACTTGTTTTTATCATCACTACTAACAGTTTGAAAATGCTGCGATTGCCAGCAAGTCGCAAAGATTTAAGAGCAGCTATCGATAGGTGGAGTCAAGGCGATTCCACAAACAGAGATAACAACCACCATCCAGCTAGTTTACAAGAGTTATATACACAGTTAATTGCTCCTGTCAAGTCCTATATAACTACTTCTACTATTGGCATTATTCCACATGATTTGCTTAACTCTGTACCTTTTCCTGGGTTAACAGATGGCAAGCGCAATTTGATAGATGATTATGCTATGTTTGTGCTTCCTAATGCCAGCATTTTGCCTTTTTTACCAGGAAAACGCAAGCCGTCTACTGGAACAATTCTAGCTCTAGCTATGGGCAATCCCCAACTTAGCACTCCCCCTGACGATCCGCCATTATCTCTCTTAAAAGGTGTTGGTGAAGAAGTAAGAGAGATTAAAGAAATATACCCGAAAACTCAGGTGTTAGAGGAGCAAGCGGCTACAGAAACCGCCGTAGTATCACAAGCAGGAAAATATGAGATTTTGCATATAGCCGCACACGCCGTATACAAGCAAAAGACTCCGTTATCTAGCACTATATATGTGGCAAAAGATAATCGAAATGATGGCAATTTGCAAGTGCGCGATTTATACGGGCTTAATTTAACAGCAGCAACAAATTTAGTAGTATTGACTGGCTGTGAAGCTCAAAGAGGAGATGTGAATTACGGAGATGAAATAACATCTCTTAGCCGAGGTTTTATGTATGCTGGAACCCCGAGTATTATTGCGAATCTCTGGCTAACTTCAGATGATGAAAGCACAAAAATATTGATGCAGCGCTTCTATAGCTATTTACCAAAGATGGGTAAAGCCAAAGCCTTGCGTCAAGCTCAAATAGATGTCAGGAATCACAATTCTAAATATTCTCATCCGTTTTACTGGGGGGGATTTATGTTGACTGGAGATTGGGGTAAGTTATAGTTAATTGAGGTCAAGTCAATGAAAAGTGTATTGCACAGAGCTTTAGGTATTTTTACTTGTGGTGTCATTATAACTGATATTCCTGCTAAAGCATTCACGCCAAATCATTTTATTCATATAGCTCAAAGCCAAAATATTGGTGAACCCATTGATTTATCGAGGACAGTCATTACCTTAGAAGACCTACCTACTGGGTTTCAAGAGATCCAAAATCTAACGAGCCCAAAAAGTAAAGGTGAATTTGCTTTTTTGCGTGAAACTAACATAAGTGCTCAAATCATTGTGGGTTATACTGACTTGCTGAGCGACAACTTTGCAAAAGCTAGACTCAGATTCACTCAAGAAAATAAGCAGGAGTTACGAAAAATATTACAGCACAGTTTAACTCTAGACAACACTGCTCAGTTATTAAGCCAACAGTTAGGCAGAGAAGTCAAAACTTTAGAATTAAAGGAACTACCTATCCCTAACGATATTGGTGATATATCTTTAGGAGAGACTAGACTTATTGAAATGCCTGGGCGGCGTCCCCGAATAGATAGGGTCGTATTTGTAAGAGGCCGAGTAATGAGCTTAATTGTAGTTGTGTATTTCGAGGATGATGTCGCTGCTGTGCCAATTGTCGAGATCGCCAGAAAATTGGATAATCGCATCCAACAACATTTACAATAAAGTCTGTAGAAGAGTCTGATTTATTTCCTAACTATGAAAAAGCGATCGCTGTTTGCTTTAAGTCTGTTGACCTGTGTTATTCTAGCTGGCAGTCTAGCCCCAGAAGTCATTTATGCTGAAGACATACAAACTGTTGCCCAACAACCAGATTTATCAAAGGCAGTAATCACTAAGCAAGACCTTCCGCCTAATTTTGAAGAGTCCTTACCTAATGAGCTCGCAGCACTAAAAAAAGACTTAAATACACAGGAATTTTCAGCTCAAACAGTCTTCCAGTTTGCCAATACTCAGGATATATCTCAATTACAAATCATAATGGGTGGTACTTTTCTGATTGCAGATCGCATTGGACAAACCAGAGTTGATTTTAATTCACCTGATTTTAATGCAGAAACTCTGACGCGATCGCTAACTAATGGGTTGGCAGGTGCATTTCAACAATCTCGGGGAGTAGACCTTGGCAGACAGCCAACACAGCAATTAACGAATCTCGACGGGATTGGCAATTTCGCAGCCGGAGCAAGTACACTGCTGAATGTAGGGGGTTTTTCTCTGCGTATGGATGTAGTAGGATTTCAGCGCGGTAAAGTATTTGCGTTTGTGAGTGTTGCGTATATTGATGGCAGTGTTTCGGCTGTTCCCATTCGCGAACTCGCCAGAAAACTGGATAGTCGGATACCGCAGTAATCTTGTTTAACGGTCGGCCCAGCCTCCAGAAAGGGATTCCTTGGCATAGCCAAGGAACAAGAGATGATTTTAATACCTATCCCTACTTCCCCTTACCCTTCGTCACAAACTCCCGCAGCCGCAACAAACTAGCGGTTTGGCCCAAATTCAGCGGTAGCAGCGACACTCCCTCCAACCGAGACTGCACCCAACCGTCGCCCCAATACCACTGGTGAAACCCGTCAATTCCCTGACTCAACAACAGCCACAGACAATTCGGCTCTGCAATATCAACGTGGCGCCCAACAGCCACCGGACCCAGCCAACTTGTAAAGGTCAAACCTTGAGCAAATTCAGCAGGCATTCCGCTAGACAACTGCTGCGGTCACAGCCACTGCTGCAATTGACTCGATCGCAATAAGCTGTCCCTAATCGCTGTTTCCGAAGCTTCAAGCTCAATCCGCAGGTTGCTTTGTTGAAAATTACCGAGCATAAGAATTTTAGATATAAGTCGAATTTAGGACTTACGCATTGACAAAAAACATCATCTATGTATTCTAGACAATGCCACCACTACTAAAGTTTGCTAAAATATGCTCACGTATAACTGAAGTGAATAGATTCCTTTGGACTTCATACCAGTTACTAATTATTTT
>NZ_JANMZH010000195.1:0-1021 GCF_031383065.1 Microcoleus sp. OTE_8_concoct_300
ACTAGAAACCTGCTACCTGAGAATCAGGAGACTCTCGCCAGTGTCAGGTCTAGTTATAAAAAACAACTAAACTGTCTGTGTGTAGTAGTCTAAATGATGATGGTACTGGATGCTTCTAGGCATCTGTACACCCTCTCAGAGCTAGTGGCTCAAGTATATACATACGGGTTTTGCAGGGTTCCCGGCTAATGGCGCTAAAAACTCTGCATTTTTGACGGGGAATGTAGTCCCCGTGCCGTGTTCCTCTTTGGACTAAAGTCACAAAGTTTCTATACTTCCCATATTTATTTATGAAAACCGTTCTGATTGTAGAGGACGATTTGGTTAATGCTCGGGTTTTTTCCAAAATTCTGACTAAGCGGGGGGGCTTAGCGGTGAAGCACACGGAAAATGTTGAAGAGGTGATGCAGATTGCTGCCAACGGCGAAGCTGATTTGATTTTAATGGATGTGTCACTTTCGCACAGCGTGTACCAGGGCAAATCGGTGGACGGCATTAAGATTACTCAACTGCTCAAAGCTGACCCGCAAACGGCCTCGGTGCCGATTATTTTGGTGACTGCTCACGCCATGGCCGGTGATAAAGAAACATTTCTGACGGAAAGCGGAGCCAACGCTTACATCTCTAAACCTGTGGTAGACCATCAAGATTTTGTCAATCAGATCAAGGCTTTGCTATCTGATTGAGTGAACCATACATCAAGAAGGAAGAAGAAGGAACAAGGAACAAGGAACAAGGAAGAAAGAATTGTTTGTTGGTTCCAACAAACAATTAAAACTCTTGAATTACAAAGTTTTCTTGAATTCTGACTCTTCCTTCTTCCTTTGGATGTCCCCATCGCACAATGCTATGTGTTCTGATTTGTAATTAGTGAGGAAAAACTAGAAACCTGCTACCTGAGAATCAGGAGACTCTCGCCAGTGTCAGGTCTAGTTATAAAAAACAACTAAACTGTCTGTGTGTAGTAGTCTAAATGATGATGGTACTGGATGCTTCTAGGCATCTGTACACCCTCTCAGAG
>NZ_JANMZH010000196.1:0-30393 GCF_031383065.1 Microcoleus sp. OTE_8_concoct_300
CAAGTTTTCGGTACATGAACGAAAGTGATGCTGTGCATGGCTTTTGACTGATTTTACCTCATAGTCTTACACTTTATCCGCGCCGATCGCGAGTCAAAGTCTTTTCAGATAAGGCTTTTAGGCTTATTCAGCAAGCCCTACGTACTGCGTACCAAAAAACCGATTTTTTAGCGGTATGGGACGACTCAACACATAATTTTTGGCTATTGGGGTTTTTTGGCCAAGGGTGCTCAAGATATCAGATGCCACAAACGGGCGCTTTATGTTGCACTCAAAAAATAAAGGTAAAGGGCGAGTAGGAATCTGGCGCTTTACCTTTATTTTTTAAACTTTTGGATCTTTAATCTTCTTCCGCAGCTTCACCGCCAACAACGACATCGCGAATCCGCAAACTGGGACCGCCACAGCCCACGGGCAAACCGCTTTGTCCTGCCTTGCCACAGCCGCCGGATTCATCCCAGTAGAAATCGTCGCCGATCGCCTCAATATCGGCTAAAGTGCTAAAAACATTACCCGAAAGAGTAACATCCCGCACCGGATTGTCTAGTTTTCCGTCGCGGATCATCCAAGCTTCGCCGGCACTGAAAGTAAACATTTCGCCGTTAGTCATGCCGCCTTGCCAATTGCGCGCATAAACTCCTTCTTTGATACCAGAAAATAGGTCAGCAACTGGCGTGTCACCCCGTTCGATCCAAGTATTCGTCATACGGACGATCGGCGGATAGTGATAATTCAAACAGCGAGCATTGCCAGTAGGCGTTTCTCCCAATTTGCCCGCAGTTTCCCGCGAGTGCAGCCGCCCGACTAAAGCGCCGTCTTTAATTAACTGAGTAGTAGTCGCGGGAGTACCTTCGTCGTCGTAGAAATAGCTGCCCCGGTGTCCCTCGGGCGCTGCACCGTCGAAAATTTGCAAATTTTCTGGGCCGAACTGGCGGCCGAGGGTCATAATTTCCAAAATGTCGGGATTTTCGTAGGCCATGTCGGCTTCGGAAAGATGCCCGAAGGCTTCGTGGACGAACAATCCGGTCAAAATTGGGTCGATGACGACGGTGTAGGTGTTCCCTTGGACGGGGGGTAAGGCTAAGGAATCTACGGCGCGCTGGGCGGCGCTGCGAACTTGAACATCGAGCTCGGTTAAGTCTTCGTAGGCTTTGCGCGAACCGGTGGTTTCGCGGCCGGTTTGTACGGTTTCTCCGCTGCGGGCTGTGGCCGCAAAGCGCATTTCCATGTCTGCCCAACCTTGTTCGAGCATGGTGCCTTCGGAGGTGGCGAGGATGATGCGCTGGGTGCTGTCGCCGTAGCGCACGGAGATGGTGGCGATGCGGGGGTCTATGCTGCGGAGAATGGCCGCGTAGCGATCGCACAATTGCTTTTTGTCAATTAGGGGAACCAGACGCGGGTCTGTTCCTGTCAGCGGCAGCAAGCAAATGTCTTGTACTGGGGTCACTGGTGCCAGAATCGTTTCTTCTTCGCCAATGAGTTTAGCCGCGGCGATGGCTTCTTCGATTCTTTCGGCGAGGGTGGAAAGTCGGTTAAAGCTGGCAAAGCCCCAGCCGCCTTTGTGACAAGCTCTGACTTGGCCGCCAATTGAGACTCCTTCGCTGAGGGTTTCAATTTTTTCGCCCCGCAGCAGGATGTCGGTGCCTTCGGCTTCTTCCAGTCGAATTGCCAGATAATCGACTTGGTGGCGGTAGCGTGCCATTAAGTCTGACAGCAGATTTTTCGAGTCGGCGATCGAGGTAGGCATAAGGAAAGCACGGTGTTTAACTGACTTCATTTTGCACTTTTGTCAGGGCGATCGTGTAAAATATCGCCCCAAGCGCGGAGATTGCGACTTATTGGTACGGTTCTGCCAATATCGTTAGTTGACAAATGTGGATATCCTGTGAGTTAGGAGGAAGGCGCAAGAAATTATGCGGGATTTTTTCATCTTGCTGGTGCTTGACTCCTAACTCCTGAACTCTCCTATACATAAATACTTCATGCTTCATACCTGTGAAGGTGGGTTTATAACTACTATGAATACTTACTTTTTACCGACAATAAGCGACATTTTAGCCTCCGAAGGCCAAGAAAATGACCTCAGTCTCTTTGATGCTAAGTTGGCCGGAGAAAACAACCGCCATCGGTGTCCTGGGAGCCGTGGGGCTTCTCGGCTGAAAGCTGAACAGGAATGGTACGGGGCGATCGCAACTTTGAATCAAATGCTCGATCGGCAAAAACCCGGACAAAAAACAGATGCCGATCGAGCAAATTCTCGATCGACCATCCCCCATTCCTGTCAGGGATTGGTGTTGTCCGGTCCATCTTCAGTTTTGACTGACCCTGCTTTAGCCAACGGCTTTGCCAATTGGATTTTTACCAGTATTCCCGACAACGATGCAGCTTTGTGGTCTTTTCGTGCTAGACAAACTTTAGCTCTACTGCCGGCGGCCCAGGTGCAAGAATCAGCGCCTGCGGCGGCCCCGGCTTTGGCTTTGGCGATCGGCGATCCTTTGGCGAACGAGCAGTTTTGTTTGGTTTTAACTGCTAGTTTTAGCCTGGTGATGGTTTTGGGTGAAAATTCTGCAGGAATTCCGGCTTTTCTATTTTCTTTCGACCCACAAGTAGTCGCCAAAGCTTGGGAAGTTTTGCGGCGCCGGGTGACTGAAAGCGACTGTTTGCTTGCCAATTCGGACAGCGGCTTCAATTTGCCAGTTAACCAATTAACTAATAATTCTACTAAATTAGACGCGCTGTTCCAGCAGTTTTCGCCTATTGCTCCAAGCTATCAAACAGTGATGCAGTTCAGCCGCTTGCTGTTGCATAATTTGCCGATCAGGAGCGAGGACTCCGGTAGGGTGAAGGATGAAAGAATTGATGATGGTTTGAACCCGAGGCATCAAAAGTTATCGCCTACAGATATCAACTGCAAATCTCCAATTCCTCTGGCTACTAAAGAGGTGGAATTGCTACAGGCGATCGCCCACGAAGTCCGCACACCTTTGGCGACCATTCGCACGCTGACTCGATTGTTGCTGAAACGTCCCAAACTCGACCCAGTGGTGGTCAAGCGTTTGGAAATGATTGATGCTGAGTGTACCTCTCAGATCGATCGCTTCGGTTTAATTTTCCGCGCCGTGGAACTGGAAATGTCGCAAGCTAAAAATGCTGGGGTGCAGCTAACAGCAATGTCCCTCGGTGAAGTGCTGCAAAATAGCATTCCCCGATGGCAAAAACAGGCTGCTGTTCGCAACCACACTTTGGAAGTTATTGTGCCGAAAAAATTGCCTGCAGTAGTCAGCGATCCGACGATGTTGGATCAGGTTTTAACTAATTTGATTGAAAATTTTACTCGAACATTGCCCTCGGGGAGTCGCATTCAGGTGGAGGTGACATTGGCCGGCGATCAGTTAAAGTTGCAGTTGGAATCGGAACACCTACCTGAAGATAATGGCGCATCGAATTTTGCAGCTAAGGCGAATGGTCCTTTGCGCTCGATCGGGCCTTTGTTGATGGTGCAGCCGGAGACAGGAAGTTTGAGTTTAAACTTGAGCGTGACTAAGAATTTATTTCGGGCTGCTGGCGGGAAGTTGGTAATTCGCCAACGGCCCCAAAAGGGCGAGGTAATGACAGTATTTTTGCCGCTGCAATAGTTATTAATTATTGGCAAAATCTGTAGGGGCGGGTTTTACCAACCATAATTGCCTAAAACCGATAATCTCATAAACCCGCCTCGCCCCCGCTTGGGCGGCAAATCCCTATTCTTGAATCAAGGCTTGAAACCGAGTATGCGATCGAATGCTGTCAAAATCCGAGTCAGTTTTTGCCATTTCTCGGTATTCGTCAGGGTTCAGATTGATGGCTTGCTGCAAATTATGAATTGCTTGGTCAATCTGACTGTGTAACGCATAACAGCAAGCTTTATTATAGAATGCTTCGGGGTCATCTGGTTTGATTTTTAAGGCTTTGTCGTAGGAGGCGATGGCTTCTTCTAATCTTCCTAAATTACGCAGTGCAATGCCCCGATTGTTCCAGGCTCCGTATGAATCAGGTTTGAATTCTAAGGCTTTGTCGTAGGAGGCGATCGCTTCTTCCAATCTTCCTAAACCAGCCAGTGCACTGCCCCGATTGTACCAGGCTTCGTCTTTATCGGGTTTGATTTCTAAGGCTTTGTCGTAGGAAGCGATCGCATCTTCCCACCTGCCTAAATTACGCAGTGCATTGCCCCGATTGTACCAGGCTTCGTCTTTATCGGGTTTGAATTCTAAGGCTTTGTCGTAGTCGGCTATCGCATTTTCAAACAAGCCTAAATCATCCAGTATAACGCCCCGACTGTACCAGGCTTCGTGTAAATCTGGTTTGATTTCTAAGGCTTTGTCGTAGTCGGCTATCGCTTCTTCCCACCCGCCTAAATTATACAGTGCATTGCCCCGATTGTACCAGGCTTCGTGATAATCTGGTTTGATTTCTAAGGCTTTGTCGTAGTCGGCTATCGCTCCTTCAAACAAGCCTAAGTTATACAGTGCAACTCCCCGATTGTTCCAGGCTTCATGTTTATCTGGTTTGATTTCTAAGGCTTTGTCGTAGTCGGCTATCGCTCCTTTAAACAAGCCTAAGTTATACAGTGCAACTCCCCGATTGGACCAGGCTTCATGTTTATCTGGTTTGAATTCTAAGGCTTTGTCGTAGGATGCGATCGCATCTTCCCACCTGCCTAAATTACCCAGTATAACGCCCCGATTGTACCAGGCTTCGTGATAATCTGGTTTGAATTCTAAGGCTTTGTCGTAGTCGGCTATCGCTTCTTCAAGCCTACCTAAATTACCCAGTGCATTGCCCCGATTAATCCAGGCTTCGTGATAATCTGGTTTGAATTCTAAGGCTTTGTCGTAGTCGGCTATCGCTTCTCCCCACCTGCCTAAATTACCCAGTGCCTTGCCCCGATTGTACGAGGCTTCGTGATAATCTGGTTTGAATTCTTAGGCTTTGTCGTAGTCGGCTATCGCTTCTTCAAGCCTGCCTAAATCATCCAGTGCAATGCCCCGATTGTACCAGGCTTCGTGGTCTTCTGGTTTGAATTCTAAGGCTTTGTCGTAGTCGGCTATCGCTTCTTCAAGCCTACCTAAATTACCCAGTGCATTGCCCCGATTAATCCAGGCTTCGTAATAATCTGGTTTGAATTCTAAGGCTTTGTCGTAGTCGGCTATCGCATCTTCAAGCCTACCTAAATTACCCAGTATAACGCCCCGATTGGACCAGGCTTCGTGTAAATCTGGTTTGAATTCTAAGGCTTTGTCGTAGTCGGCTATCGCTTCTTCAAGCCTACCTAAATTACCCAGTATAACGCCCCGATTAATCCAGGCTTCGTGGTCTTCTGGTTTGATTTCTAAGGCTTTGTCGTAGTCGGCTATCGCCTCTTCTAGCCTGCCTAAATTACCCAGTGTAAAGCCCCGATTGTTCCAGGCTTCGTGGTCTTCTGGTTTGAATTCTAAGGCTTTGTCGAAAGAGGCTATCGCATCTTCAAGCCTGCCTAAATTATACAGTGCAATGCCCCGATTATTCCAGGCTTCGTGGTCTTCTGGTTTGAATTCTAAGGCTTTGTCGAAAGAGGCTATCGCATCTTTAAGCCTGCCTAAATTATACAGTGCAATGCCCCGATTGTACCAGGCTTCGTGTAAATCTGGTTTGAATTCTAAGGCTTTGTCGTAGTCGGTGCTCGCTTCTTCCCACCTGCCTAAATTACCCAGTGCAAAGCCCCGATTGTACCAGGCTTCGTGGTATTCTGGTTTGAATTCTAAGGATTTGTCGTAGTCGGCGATCGCTTCTTCCCACCTGCCTAAATTACCCAGTGCATTGCCCCGATTATACCAGGCTTCGTGATAATCTGGTTTGATTTCTAAGGATTTTTCGTAGTCGGCGATCGCCTCTTCTAGCCTGCCTAAATTATACAGTGCAATGCCCCGACTGTACCAGGCTTCGTAATAATCTGGTTTGAATTCTAAGGCTTTGTCGTAGGATGCGATCTCATCTTCTAGCCTGCCTAAATTATACAGTGTATAGCCCCGACTGTACCAGGCTTCGTAATAATCTGGTTTGAATTCTAAGGCTTTGTCGTAGTCGGCGATCGCCTCTTCATGCCTGCCTAAATTACACAGTGCAATGCCCCGATTGTTCCAGGCTTCGTGATCATCTGGTTGGAATTCTAAGGCTTTGTCGTAGGAGGCAATCGCATCTTCAAACAAGCCTAAGTTATACAGTGCAACTCCCCGATTGTTCCAGGCTTCGTGTAAATCTGGTTTGATTTCTAAGGCTTTGTCGTAGGATGTGATCGCCTCTGCATATTCTTCAGGAAAGCTATACAATAAAGATTGTTCAAAAAACAAATCTACTTTTTGTTCTGGTGTTTGGCTATCCTCATCAATTAAAGCTTGAATTCTCATCAATTTCAGTTTGCGTTCTTCCGGGGTTAAAGCTAGATAATATTTTTCATCCAGTCTTTCCCAACCAGCTTTCTTTTTTTCGGATTCTTGAGTCATAATTTGAGATTTTTGTGATAATTTAAAAGTATTATTTCTATGCTATCTCAGTCTCTTAGAGAGGGACTTCGTTTGACAAGAAGCGATTTCAATCGCCGAATCATCTAACGGTAGGGGCGGGTTTTTGAGATTGTCGGTTTTCGGCAATTATTATTTGTAAAACCCGCCCCTACAGCATTTATCAGGCTTGGTATTTTTTCAAAATTGCAACTTTTTCGGGGAAGATTTCGATCGCCATTTTGTCATCATAACGAGTCGCCAGCGATCGCCTCACCTCGCCCAAAAACAGCGGCTGCGACACTCCAGGCTCTGGATGTATAACTGTACGAACCCGGATAGTCAAGTAGTCTCTACCCCGTCCCGATCGCCCTGGAGAGTACAAATCCGCAGCCACTTGCTGCATCGTTGCTTCTAATTCCGATTCGGTGATCGAAGATGGCACAGAAACTACTGTTTGAGCGCCGCCAGTATCGTAAACTAAAGAATAGCGCACAGCACCAGGAATTTCTGTACGGGCAAACAGTCCCAAACCCAGACCAAATATACCCGCAGCAATTACGGCCATAAAGCTTGTCACTCCTACCAATCGGAAGCGAAAACCCCATTTGAAGATAAATGCTATAACTGTTAAAATAGCTAAAGCTACAGTCAGAATTCCCGCCCATTGGGCGTACATTAAAAGGCTAGAATTTACGGTCATTTGTCAATTTGGTAATTGGTCATTTGGTCATTAGTCATGAGGCGTTTCGGGCCACAAGCAGATAAGTCATCATATCGCCTTTGCCTTTCACCGGAATCACGCCCCGCTCCTGGAAAACGTACTTATCCCGCAGGCGCTCGTAGGTAGCAACAGTCACCTGAATGGCGCCGGAGACGCCTTGAGATTCCATCCGGGAAGCTGTATTTACCGTATCTCCCCACAAATCGTAAGTAAATTTTTTAGTACCGATTACCCCAGCTTCCACCGGGCCTGTGTGGATGCCGATCCGGATGCTGAGCGGCTCGCCTCCCTTGGTACGCATCTTAGTCATTGCTGCTTGAATGTCCAGCGCCATTTCGGCGATCGAGTCGGCGTGGTTGTCGCAGGGCGTCGGCAAACCGCCCACTACCATATAAGCATCGCCGATCGTCTTAATTTTCTCAAGTCCGTAGCGATCGGCCAACTCGTCAAAAGCCGAAAAAATCTCGTTGAGCAACTCCACCAACTGGGCCGGCAACAAATGAGCCGAAAGCTTAGTAAAACCCACCAAATCGGCAAACATCACTGTTACCTCAGCGAAACTGTCTGCGATCGTACTTTCCCCGTGTTTGAGGCGCTGCGCGATCGCCTTCGGTAAAATATTTAACAGCAAACGCTCGGACTTTTCCTTTTCCAGGCCTAACTCCTGTAAATACGCCTGCTCCTTATCCCGCAGCCGCTTCTTTTCCAAACAAGCGCTAATCCGAGCCTTGAGCAATACCGGATTAAACGGTTTAGAAAGATAATCCTCCGCCCCCAACTCTATACACCGGACGACACTGTCGATATCGTCTACCGCCGAAATCATAATCACCGGGATATGGCGCAACTTTTCGTCCGCCTTCAGATTTTCCAGCACTTGATAGCCGTTCATTTGCGGCATCATAATGTCTAGGAGAACCAAATCAAAAGGATCTCTTCGCAACATTTCCAGAGCTTGGAGACCATCTTCAGCAACCGTCACCACATGGCCTTGACGCTGAAGTCGGCGGGCGAGCAAATCGCGGTTTACCTCATTGTCGTCAACAACCAGTACGCTGCCCTCGTCACCTTTCATGTCATCGCCTCTTTCAGAAGCATTTCAATTTTACCCAAAAGTCGGGGAAACTCGACGGGTTTGGTGTCGTAGTCGTTGCAGCCGGCGGCCAAACACTTTTCGCGATCGCCCGCCATGGCGTGAGCCGTCAGCGCAATCACCGGAATCCTGCTAGTTTCAGGAGTCGCCTTAATTTGCTGGGTTGCTTGCCACCCGTCGAGCACTGGCAGACTCATATCCATCAGAATCAAATCTGGTACTTTGGCGAGCGCCATCGACACTCCCTCAGCACCGTCAACAGCAATAAATACCTCATGTCCCTTGCGGGCCAGACGCCGGGAAAGCATATCCCTATTCATTTCGTTATCTTCGACCAACAGGATTTTAGCCATTGGTTTTCTCCTTGCCTTTCGAGTCGTACCTGCGATCGAACCTGTCATTCACTATAGAGCGAACATCGCGCAACAAAGTATCGCAACTGTAGACTCCCTTTTGTAGCACCCGAGCGACGTAGCCGTTTAGCTGCTGGCTTTCGCCTGGAGTTAGGTCTTTACCCGTGATCGCTACTATGGGTATAGGATCTCGAGAATGCGATTTGCGAAGTTCGCCGATCAACTCAAAGCCATCCATATCTGGCAGCATCAAATCCAGCAGGATCAAATGTGGCCGGGCAATTTCTAGCTTCTCGAGAGCAGCGCGCCCACTATCAGCTTCCGTTACTGCCCAGCCTTGTTTTTCTAGTATGCGTCGCAGTATTTTGCGGGTGGCAACGTCGTCTTCCACAATTAGAATCTGACCGGTCAAATTGTTACTTGCAACGCAGTCTTGGTCGCGTCGGTACTTGTTCAACAAAGCAGCCAGGCGTTTGCCGTCCACTGGTTTGGTGAGGTAGTCCGAGGCCCCCAATGCAAAGCCGAGGCTTTTGTTGCCCACAAAGGATAGCAGGATTACCGGAATGGAGGCAAGCTCAGGATCAGCCTTCAGGGCCGAAAGCACAGTCCAGCCGTCCATTCCCGGCATGATCACGTCGAGGGTAATGACATCAGGCCGCAGTTTTTTAGCGAGTCTGAGGGCTTGCTCGCCGCTGTCGGCGACTTCTATGTGCAGTCCTTGGCGAGAGAGGGCGCGCTCGATCAAATCCCGCGAGAGTGGGTCGTCGTCAACTACCAGCACCGTGCCCACAGCGGGGGCCCCGGGAGAGCTAGCGCTGTCGCGGACTTTGTTGGGGATTTCCGGCTGTTGGATGGCGCTGGGCAAGAGTACGGTGAAGGTGGTGCCAGAGCCCAAGGTGCTGCTGGCTTCAATGCTGCCGCCCATCATCTGACAGAAGCGCTGGCTGATAGCTAGTCCCAAACCGGTGCCACCGTACTTGCGGGTAGTCGAGGCGTCAGCTTGGGTGAAAGGTTGGAAAACTCGCTGCAATTGCTCTTTTGTCATGCCGATACCGGTGTCGGCGACGCGGAAACTTAAAAACTCGGAGTTGGAAATTAAAATTTGGGAAGATTCCTCTTGATTTATCATTTTTAATTGTTCATTTTTAATTCTTTCCACTCCGATCGCAATTTTCCCATTTTGCGTGAACTTGGCAGCGTTGCTGAGCAGGTTCAGTAGCACTTGCCGGACTTTGGTCATGTCAGCGTGCATGGTGTCGAGGTTGTCTCGACAGTACACTTCTACGGTGTTGCCGTTTTTCTCCACTAGCGGCCTCGCCGTAGCGACAGCGCTTTCAATTAAGGCATGGATGTCGAAGGTTTCTAAGTAGAGATCCATTCGACCTGCTTCAATTTTAGAGATATCTAGGATATCGTCGATCATCGACAGCAGGTGTTTGCCGGCGCTGCGGATTTTTTCGAGGTCCGGGACGAAAGCTTCATCGCCCAACTCTTCGGCTTCTTCTGTGAGCATTTCGCTGTAGCCGATGATGGCGTTGAGGGGTGTGCGCAGTTCGTGGCTCATGTTGGCCAGAAATGTGCTTTTTGCCCGGTTTGCTGATTCTGCTGCTTCTAGAGCCTGATGCAAGGAGGATTCTGCAAGTTTGCCAGCGGTGATGTCTTGGACTGTGCCTTCGTAGTACAAAACCCTGCCGCTTTCGTCGCAGATGCTGCGGGCGTTTTCAGAAATCCAGATCGTGCTGCCGTCTCGGCGGTAGACTTGGGATTCAAATTTTGACACTTGGCGGACCGCGCCCAATTCGGCCATAAACTCGGCGCGCCGATTCGGGTCAACGTAAAATTGGCGGTTGATATCTGTGAGTTCGGCTAGCATTTGGGCAGAGGATTCGTAGCCGTAAATCTCGGCTAGTGCGCGATTAGCGCGGAGGTAGCGCCCGGTCGGCGTTGTCTGGAATATGCCTTCGACTGCGTTTTCAAAGATGCTGCGGTAGCTTATTTTCTCTTGGATCAAGGCAATTTCTGTTCGCTTGCGCTCTAGGGCATTGGCGAGCATTTCTCCTACCATTTTTAACTGTGTGGATATTTCGGGCGATTGACCTGTTCTTTGCTTTAAGGCATCGAATCCGAGAAATCCTACTAAAATTTTACGGGAAATTAGGGGAATAATTATCAGCGATTGGATATTTTTTTGCGGTTTTTTTGATTCTACATTATTGATGGAAGCGCCAATTGAAGGTATGGAGGGGATTGCTGTTTGATTGGCTGTTTGGGATGGGAAGTCTGTCTGGAATTCTGCTGGATTTTGACCGATAAAATAGGCAATTTCGGCGAGGGCTGGGGGCGTGAGTTCGCCGATTTCTGGAATATAAAGGCCTTCGGCGCGAGCGAGTTTTTCTGCGATCCAAGGGATTTGTGCCATATCTATTTGTTTGTCGCTGCTGTCTTTTATTGCCCGAAGGCCGAGGGCGCACCACTCGTAGGTTTTGTCGGCGCGGGTTTTGTCTTCAGATAACAGGTAGATGTAACTGCGGTCAAACCCGCTCAAGGTGGCGACCGCTTCCAGAGTTCGATCGATGCCTTTGTCTATTTCTGATAAGGGTTGGCTGATGAAATGGGTTGACAAACTGGCAATCAAATGAGCGAATTCTACTCGATACTGCAAAGATTGTTCTACTTTTTTGCGCTCGGTAACGTCTCGAAAGCTCCAGACTCTCCCGACTCTGTTCGCTCCGACTTTTTTTGATGGTAACGAATTTAATTCGATAATTTTTCCATCTTTAAATTCTAATAATTCGCAAATTTTAGTATCTGGATCTGCCGACACTTTGATCACGTTTTCGATAAATCCTTGGGGGTCTTTTAATTGTTCCCGGGCGTTGGGGAATCCTGTTTCTATAGTTTTTTTGACACGGTCGAAGGTCGATCGGCTCAACTGTCCTTGGCTGGCGGACAAACCCCACATCTCGACAAATTTCTGATTATAATTGCATATATTGCCGTTGCTGTCAACCGCCAGAATTGCCGCATCTGTAGATTCTAGAACTGCTTGCAGCATCGAGAGCGATTGCTTGTGTTCTCTAATAATGTCAAAAATGTCAAAAAACCCCAAGACTGAGATTTCGCCGCCCTCAACTGCGGGATTAAAAAAATAGGAAACTGGTAAAATCTTGCCGTCGTGGCTTTGAAACTGATCCTCCCAATTGCTGCTTGGTTGACCGGAGGCTCTCGCCTCTTGTAAACCTAGTGTAGGTGCGATCGCTGCATCTTCACTATTGCTTGGCGACTGTTTCGGAGGCGTCAAAACTTGGGATTTCTTGCTTTGATTTTGCCTCCTGGCGATGCGCTCTAGCAGGGAAACACCTGCAAGTTCCGACTCTCGACACCCCAGCAAGCGTTCGACCTCTGGATTCACCGAGATGACAAACCCCTTCGCGTCAATGATACACAATAGGATCCCCAAACTGTTGACAGTCGCCTGCAGTCGATCGATCTCTGAAGCTGTTAGAGAGTCTTGAGGCGACTGGGGCGAGGGTGCAAAATCCTGTAGCGCCATCGGCTCGGAGCTCAAACAAACCTGCAGCAGCGGTTTCTGCTGCCAAACAGCGCAGTCATAGCTACCACTTACCTGCTCTAACAATAGCTGCCACTGCTCGGCAGTGGGAGGGGGGGACTCGCCGGCTAAACCGAGCTGTTCGAGTTGGCGCTGGAGGTGGGGATGCATAATTTCTGGCGCTTTGTAGGCAACTTTCTACAGTATATCTTTTTAATTAATTGTATATATACCCAGCTATACAGTTAGTGGAAAGGTACGCGAGTCGCGAGCAAATCATAGGTTTTATCGAGAAGCCGAGCGAGCATCTCTGCTATCGACAATCTTTCAAACTGCGCTGATTATATTTATAGCAGAAGGAAGAAGGCCCTGCGGCAGCCTTCGGCTTCGTTCCCTGGCTTGTCGCGAGCGGGTAAAAAGAAGCAACAAATAAAGAAGAAACAATCGATCGCAAGGATTTTAGCAATTAAGAACGTCCTCACCCTCTTGGTGGTTGGTATATTCTCAAAAATTTTTCGATGGTCACCAAACTAATGCTCTGAATGTAGATTGCACCCTTAAAAATGATATCATCTTATGATACTGAACTTACGCTCAAAAACCCGGTTTCTGCCAAAAATCGCTTTTTTGACTGCCCGACTGAGGTGAAGAAACCGGGTGTCGGGAGCGAGAGTGCTGAGCCTCATGACAAAATTAGTGGACGGTTTTAGCTGGGTTTTGACTGTCGAGCGCCCGATGGGCCCTCTTGCTTGATTAAGCTGGGGGATCGACACTCAGCATGAGAGTACCTGCTTTATTGTTACCCATATGTCGCGAGCGAGTCCGATCCTCTTCGAGGGCTTCGCTAACGCACTTTTTTAAGACCGACTTCAAAAAAGAATGCAACTGTAGGCCCGTGCTGCAAACCCATATCGAGTCAGTCATCCCCAATTATTTAATCTACAATCCTTCGACGCTCGCGCTCACGCCGAAGTCTAAAATCAAAAATGGTATAACTTATTTTAACGAATTTTCCCGCCATCAACCAGGGAATCCGAATGAGATCATGTGGGAGCATCTCTGTTCTGCTTTTTACTCGGATCACAGATGCTCCCGATCATCTCCGGTAAAATCACCTATTTTATTGTTACCGTTTCCCGACCAGATAGGAATCTGCGTCCCCTGAGGGAGAACCTATTTTATTAGCGCCCTTCGCGCCCAAACAATATAATTTATAAGTTTATAGTGATAACTAAAGCTTTCTTTCTCTCTGAATGAATCAGGATTTCGTAGTGACTGCGAAGTTAATTAGGTTAGATAACTAAATATCCTATCATACATCGATCATCCCCAAATGACCCCAAAATAAATCAGTTGAGCCAAGTGATAAATTAGGTTCAAAATCTTTCTACCTGCTAGCGAAAGAATCAGCCAATTGCCGAGGCTAATAAAATTGCCAGGGAGCGAAAATAACTGTCAACAAATTATTATTTATCAGAGTTTTCGGTTGATTCCGAAAAGTCGGTCAAAATAGCTGGCAGCCGAATTGTAAAAGTAGAACCTTTGTCCAACTCGCTGAATGCGGTAATGTCTCCGCCCATCATGGAGCAGAATTCCTTAGTAATCGTCAGCCCCAAACCAGTGCCGCCGTACTTCTTCGTACTTGAGGAATCGGCTTGCATGAAAGGATCGAAGATTCTGGCTAACTGTTCGGGACTCATGCCAATGCCGGTATCTTTGATTGTAAAAATGATCCATTCTGGAGAGGCAGACAAGAGAGACAAGGTATTTTCAGCTTTGCCATCTCCTCTATATGCTCCTAGTCTTTTGCCTTTCGAGGCGGCCTCGGCGGGGGTTTCGAGGGAGCGGGTAACGGCGAAAGTAATCGTGCCGTCGGAAGTAAACTTCGAGGCATTGCTCAGGAGGTTGACCAGAGACTGCCGGAGTTTAGTTTTGTCGGTGTGCATCGAGCCAATATCTGACGGGCATTGTATTTCTAGGATATTCTTTTTTCTTTCTGCGATCGGCTCGATCGTAGCGACTACTTGCTCAACCACATTTAAAATGGTGAAGGTTTCGAGGTGTAATTCGATGTCGCCTGCTTCAATGTTGGTCAAGTCGAGAATACCTTCAATCAGGGTTAGTAGGTCCCGGCCGGACGAGGTAATAATCTTGAGGTCGTCTATTAACTCTTCGGCACCGAGGTCTCGGGCCTCCTCTTGCAGGGTCTGACTGAAGCCGATAATGTGGTTCAGGGGGGTTCTGAGTTCGTGACTCATGTTGGCGAGAAAAATGCTTTTCGATCGATTTGCAGCTTCGGCTACTAATGCGGCCCGGCGGAATTCTTCGGAACGCAAGCGTTCGGTGATGTCGCTGGTCATGATTAAAACACACTCAGTGCTGCCGAGGTCGATGAGTTCCTCTGACAGCAGCCAGTCGCGCACTTCGCCGGTTTTGGTGCGAATTTTGATTTCTTGGTTGCCGGTCGAATTTTGTGTGTGCAAAATCTGGGCGAGCCGCGGCTCGTCTTCTGAATTGACCCACATTCCTAAGTCCCTGGCGGTGCGGCCGATAAATTCGTCCCGCAGCCAGCCTAATGAGCGCAAAAAGCTTTCGTTGGCATCGAGGAAGCATCCGTCTGTGAGGGTGCAGATGCTGATGCCGACTGGGGAGGCGTGAAAGGCCTTAGAAAATCTTTCTTCAGAAGAACGCAGGGAGGCTTCTGCTTGGTGGCGTTCGGCGACGGTGGCGGCTAAGACTAAGCCGGTGACGGCGATGACGGCGATGAAGGCTTGCAGGGATAACAGTGCTTGGGGGATGCTGCTGGCGTGTTTGAGAAAGGGACCGCTGCCTCGGGCTATGCCCCAGATGGCGAAGCCGCAGAGGACGAAGTTGGAGAGGGCTGTGTAGCGCTGGCCGAATCGAAAGGCAGCCCAAACTACTAGGGGAAATGGTAAGTATTCGAGGGGATAGCGGGCGTAGGCGGCGCGGGTGCGGGAGCAGAATACGAGCCAGCCGACTGCTAGCAGCAGCAGCAGCCAAATCGCTCGTTCAGCTATCTTTTTGCGAGGGCTCGGGAGTTTGGGCAATTGTTGCCACGTCAGCAGCAGCGGGGCGACGAGCAAAATTCCCATAGCGTCTCCCACCCACCAAGTCCCCCAAATCATGCGAAAATTGCTCCAGCTAGATAAACCGCTCAGGCAGACGACGATGCTGCCGATGGTGGAGTTGATCAGGGTAGATCCCAAGGCTGCTAGTCCGACTATTCCTAAAACGTCTTTGAGCCGATCGAGCCCTGCGCTAAAGTTAATGCGCTGCAGTAGATAAGTTCCCGTCCACGCTTGCAGGGTTCTGGCGGCTGCCGAGATCAAGGCCGTGGCGATGTTGGCCGACGGTACGCTCATGCTGAACAGAAAGCCTCCGATGGCGATTCCCGGCCACAGTTGCCGCCCGAACACGAGCAGGGCGGCTTGGGCAATTCCTGCAGCAGGCCACATGGGGTAAATTTCTGAACTCAGGGTAAGGGTGGAAATTGCGAATTGCGACGCCAAATAGTAGGTCAGGGCGATCGCGCCTACTGCGAGGAAGTACCGACAGGAATGCCCTTTGATGGCATTAAGGAACTTTGTCTGCATTGTCGTTTGGGGAAAAGGTGGACGGTTGTTGGGCTTTTAGTAGATGGCACGGGACGGGCACAGGGTAGCGAAAATCTTTCTATTAAGTGATGGTAGGTCATGGGTGGTAGGTAGGGGGAGAACATTTTGAGCTAACTTTTTGTGGCGCCGTTGAAGGTTCGGTTTTTTTTTGCTGTTCCAGCGAATCTGCACATAAATTTCGGGAGGAGCAGTTTTTTGCCAAAATATCTCTAATGGCTAACCATTTGGTTTGTAAATTTTTGGTTCTTGTTAATAATTTATTACCGAACGACATCCGGCGTCTTTTCGTATTGGGCGATCGCCACTCAATTTAACCTAAAATCTTGTACCCTTCTCAATAATACCTAAGTAACCGATAACAGCGACACAAAATATCAGCTTTCAGGTAAGCCCGGGGCAAAAAAAACTGGTTTCTGACTAGAATTGCTGGCAGAAGTGATTTTCACTCTCATTTTAAACCAAGTAATCGAGGCTTCAAGTCTTTCGATCGAATACAGTGGAAGTGGATAATTTACAGCACAAAAAAATATTTTCTCTTCTCTATTTCCCTTTGGCTGTTGCAATATCTAAGGTTAGTGTCAGACGCTCTTGAGATTCTTTAAGGGCGTCTTGGGGGTTGCGGCCCAGAAGGGTTGCCTCTATGGCGCGACCGAGGTTTTCTGACAGGCGGGAGTAACCTGAAATAATGGGTCGCGCTCTGGCTGAGTTCATTTGCTCTAAAAATACTCGCAAAACAGGGTTTTTTTCCACAAAGCTTTGATAAGCTTGGCTCTGTCTCGATTTTAAGTTAATTGGCAAGTAACCTGTCCCCAATGCCCATGCTGTTTGGAATTCTTCACCTATAACGTATTCTAAGAATACTAGGGCTGCTCGCTCTCGTTCTGGCGAGGTTTTCATTAAAAATAGGTTTTCACCCCCTAGGACGGCTGCGGGGCGTTTGAGGAGCGGTAAAGGCATGACTGCGTAGTCGATACCGCTTTGCTGCAACTGTGCTAGGGTCCACGGGCCGGTGATTTGCATGGCGACTTTGCCTGCAATGAAGTTGTCGATTTCGTAACCGCGTTCGGGTGCTGACAGTATTGCTGAACCTTCTTTTAACAAGTCTCTCCACAATTCTAAGGCGGCGCGAGAACCCGGGCTGTCTATTTGGGGTAGGGGAGTTTGAGATGTTTCGGCCATAAGTTCGCCGCCTGCGCTGAACATGAATGGCAGCCAGGTAAATACTGTCCATTCTCCTTTGCCTAGGGAGAGCACTATGCCGTGTTGGTCTGTGCGACCGTCTCCGTTGGTGTCTCGCGTGAGCGATCGGGCTACTTGCTTTAATTGCGCCCAATTCTGCGGCACTTTTTTGATTCCGGCTGCTGCAAATAAGCTGGGACGGTAAAATATGGCGGCGTTATTTGTGCCTAGAGGAACTGACCAAGTGTGTCCGCCGAGTTCCATTGACTCGAAGAGTGCGGGGTAGATTTCGGCTTTCCGGGGTGATTTGTCGAGCCAGTTTTCTAAGGGCACAATTGCGTTTAGTTCGGCTAGTTTTCCTGAAATTGTGGGAGTATTCCACAGCAAATCCGGCGGTGCATTTCCCACTATTGCTGTTAGTATTTTTGGCAGTTGTTGGTCGGGCTGGCCGATGTAAAGTGGTTTGATATGGATGTTGGGATGTGTTTTGTTAAATTTGTCGGTGAGGGTTTGAAATACGTCGCGATTTGGCGGGGGATTGATGCCGTGCCACAGTGTGAGTTCGATCGGTTCGCCGTTTTTGGATGCGGGTGTTGTGCTGTTTTGACAGCCGCTTAATATTAGCAGATTTAAGGTAAGTAAAATGCCGACAGCTAGTTTGAGTGGCTTTTTAATTGCTTTGGATAATTTGGATAAAATCATTTTTTAGTTGGATTCAGGGAAGAAGATTTTTTTTACCGCAGATGAACGCGGATGCACGCGGATAGTTAGAGGTTGGTAAAACGAGCTACATCTAGAAAATCTGCTGGTAGCTGATTAGTCTCTCCATCCGAGGTATTTTGAAACAAAATGGTGAAAGCTCCAGCTCCTAGTCTATCTTGCGGCCACATCCGATAGCAAGGAATTTCTGTCAGGTGCGATCGATATTTTTCTAAATGAGGCACAGTGACTGGCTGAAATTCCGGGAATTTGCTTAACAGCCATTCGCTGACTTGTTCGTTTTCTGCGGTTGAATAAGTGCAGGTCATGTATGCAAGATAACCTTGCGGCGCTACAATTTGAGCAGAATTGGCTAAGATTCTTTTTTGGCGGTTGGCATTGCTGTTGATGGTGACATGATGAAAACATCCGGGTGCTTTGTCTCCTTTTGCTAAGAGTGATTGACCTGTACAAGGAGCATCTACTATTACTAAATTAGCAGTTTGTGGTATCTTTTCGGCAAGTATTTTTGAATCGACGTTAGCGGCGGCGGATGGTTGAATCTGGCAGCGTCTTAAATTAGAGATAAGCATTCCCATGCGTTTGCCTATAACTTCGTTGCACAACAGCAATTCTGGGTTTAATGTTTTCCAGGAAAATACACTTTTACCTCCGGGGGCGGCGCACATATCTAAGATGAGTTTGATTGGCTGCGGTATTGTTAATAAGGTGGAGGCGGCGAAGATTGATGAAAAGTCGAGACAGTAGTAATGTCCTGCTTGATGTAAGGAATGTTTTCCCGGCTTGGATTCTAAGGCTAGTCTATCTACAAATTCTGGTTGCCAAGAGAGGGGAATTTCGACAGTAAATGGGTTTTCTGTTGGTTTGGGTTGCAGCCACAAGATGGCAGGATTAAAAGCTTGGGGATTGATAACAGCCTGAATAAATTTTTCTTGTTCGGCGGTGTCTGCAAATAAGCTGCGGCTGAGTTTAAGCAGGAGATTCGACGGGTTTTCCATGTGGGAGGAGATATGATAAGATTGAGATTAGCAGTAGCTCAGGTAAATCCGATGATAATTCCTAGTGTAGAACAGTTAGATTTAACTTTGGAAGAATGGATGCAAAATCCTCCTGACGGGACGGAGTGGGTGGACGGTAAAGTTATAGTTAAACATCCTGTAGAATTTGTCAATGGAGAAGTAGTGGGGAAACCGGGAATGACTGCAAAGACTCGCCGCATTCAATCAAAGCTAGATTATTACTGGAGAAGTTACATGATCTCAAGCGGCCAAGGGGGCGAAGTTTATGTGGAAGTTACTTGTCAAACTCTGAAAAAAGGGCGAATACCCGATGTATCTTATATTACTCCTGAACTGTTGGCGCAAGTTGGGGAGTTTTCCGTTTTGGCGCAGAGTTTTCCGCTGCTAGCTGAGATAGTTTCGCCAAGCGATTTTGCTGATGATGTTTTTGCTAAGGCACAGGAGTATTTAGAATCGGGATGTCTGGAAGTTTGGCTGCTGTTTCCTAAGAGTAGTTGGGTATTAGTAATTACTCAAAGTCAGGTGGTTTTGTTCAAGCCTGGTGATGTGGCGAGAACTCAGGTTGTGTTGCCCGGTTTTAGCGTGGCGGTGGATGAATTAATGGCGTAATTTTGTTAGGATTATAAAAAGGATGGAGGTGAAGTCATCGGCGAAGTTAAACCAAAGGTAAAGTTAACAAACCCACTAGATGAAGCCCTTGTGCCTCGCGAACTGTTATCTGTTGAGTCTAGTTGAACCTGAGTGTCAATCGAGATCCTTTTTGCCGATCGCACAACTCGGAACTCTTCTCGAAGTGTATAATCTAGGAGCAAACTACCATTATTTGAGCTGACAAATAAAGATTACATGAGTCCGGCGGGTGAAAATACTCATAAACTCGCTTGTCTCATAACTCCTACCCGTTTAAGAGTCTCTACAATATACTATGGTTTTTTGCCATTACCTACTTGATGACTAATGACAGATAACTACTTACTAATAACGAACAATCTATGAAAATTGTATTTTTTGGCACTCCCGATTTTGCTGTTCCTACTTTATCCAGTTTGCTAAGTCACCCAGAATTTGAGGTGGTGGGTGTGGTGACTCAGCCGGACAAACGCCGGGGAAGGGGCAATAAATTGATGCCTCCACCTGTAAAAGATGTGGCTTTAAATCACAGCCTCCCGGTTTGGCAGCCGCCCCGAATTAAGAAGGATGCGGAAACCCTTGCTAAGTTGCGGGAAGCGGAGGCGGATGTGTTTGTGGTGGTGGCTTATGGCCAAATTCTTTCTCAAAAAATTCTGGATATTCCTAGTTTGGCTTGCGTTAATGTTCACGGTTCAATTTTGCCGAAGTATCGCGGTGCGGCGCCGATTCAGCGCTGTCTTTTTGACGGGGAAAAGACAACAGGAATTACTACTATGCTGATGGATGCTGGCATGGATACTGGGGCGATGCTGTTGAAGGCTTTTGCTGGTATTTCGCTGTTGGATAATGCTGATTATTTGGCGGATAGGTTGGCGGAAATTGGGGCGGATTTGTTGGTGGAAACTTTGGTAAAATTGAGAGACGATAAGGTTAAAGCTGTTGTTCAAGATGATGCTGAGGCGACTTACGCGCCGATGATTAAGAGTGCCGATTATGTGCTGGATTGGTCGAAAAGTGCGATCGCCCTTCACAATCAAGTTAGGGGCTTTTTCCCGGATTGCACGACGACTTTTCGCGGCAATTCTTTGAAGGTGATGGCGACAGTACCCGTCGCGCCGGAATATTGGCTGCAATTACCGCCGGAGTTGAGAGTTTTGGAACGCGAATGGCCTGTTTTAGCCAAGTTGTCGGGCGCAAATGGGGAAGTTGTTAAGGTTGTGAAGGGCTTGGGGGCGATCGTCCAAACCGGTGATGGTTTATTATTGTTGCGGCAGGTGCAGTTACCGGGAAAAAAGGTGCAGTCTGGGGTGGATTTTGCGAACGGAACTCGGTTGGCTGTAGGGGAAGTTTTGGGGAATGCGGGAGTTACGGGTTAGATAGAACCTGGAAAGGTTTATTAGTTTGTTCCCATGTCTGAATAGATTTATAAAGTTTTGTCTCTCGGAAATGAGCAGAGTCATAGGCTAGCCTTAAATTTATTTTTAGTACATTGGGTTCAACCTGCTTAGAGTTACAGGAACCTAATGCTTTGCAAAGTGCGATAGACAAAATAGCAATCATATCGGGACCGCAACAAACGTGCCACATATCTTGAGTATCTGTTTTTAACTTCTCCATATTTGCTCTAATTTCTTGCTCGTCAAGTCCAGGCTTTTGAGAGTGGTTTTTCACAGTTTGAATCAACTTCGATTCATTTAATATTAATGTGCGATCGTCCACAAATTTATTAAAAGCTAAATCTTCAAATTTTAAACAATAATTAAACTTTAGCGAAGCCCATCGCAAATAACCAATAATTTTGGCACTTTCCCATAAAGTCTGGCGGATATCTTTAGCTTTAGTAAAAATCTCAATTTTTTCTGCTGAACCGTGTTCCCTAAGCACCTTTTCCAGTGCTGGCGACTTCAGCAGCATAGTTTCAAGATCGTGAGTATCTGTTAAAAGCAAGTTTTGACTGAGTAGAACAGTTTCTTCTAATATGTCAAAATCAGCATCAACAACAGCTAAAACGCCAGCAAAGTTATCTTTTTCAAGGATATTTAGCACTTTCACAGCATTATCCTTGTTATAAGCATTTTCTACACAACACTTTGTGGAGTCTACTAAGTTTTTCCATACTCGCGAATCTGTATCTCCCTCAGCAATTAAAAAAGAACCGCTGTGTTGGGTGCGTAACATACGAATTGTGTTAGCAATGGAGTCGGAAGAAATATACTCTTTCATTCAACTGGCCCTTTTAACTCCACTGGCCCTTTTAACTCCACTGTCAAATCCCAGCGATCCTCGATAATACTGGGAGAATGAGTTGCTATCAGTACGTCAAAGTCTGCCAACTTAAGAATTGTTTGTAAATCTTTGAGAAACTGCACTTGCCACGCTAAGTGCAGCGAAATTTCTGGTTCGTCAATGAGAATCAGAGAGTTAGGTTTGACTTTGAATAACAACTCGTAAAGCATCACTAATTGGTGCTGTTCCCCGGAGGATAAATCAGTAGGCGACAAAGGCTTGCCGTTGGGAGTGGTAAATATAAAACCCTTTTTTTTGTCAATCCTGATAGTTTTATAGCGAAATCGCTTTGTGATAATTCTTTGAAACAACTCTATTTTAGTAGCGAGTTCGTTAAACAGAGTATTTTTTTTCTCTACATCTTCCAGATAAACATATAAAAAGATTTTTGTTATTTCATTAATATTTTCCTCTAATTGAAAATCAGGATTTTCGTCTTTATCTAAAAGACCAGTTTTGATGAGACTAGAACGTTGTTCTTCAATTTCCTTTAATTTGTTGCGCAGTGCTTCTTCTGTTAAATCTGAGCCTGCTTTGTTCTTGACAAGTCTTGTCGGAAAAGTTCTATCAAGTGATTGAGACAATGCGCCGTATTCAGCCTGCTTTGTTTGAATATTTATTGCCAGTTCCTTAGAATATGTATTAACTGAAAACATCATTGATGGGTGTTCCCAATCTACCCGTCTTTTAGGTAGTTCTGAGAGATGCAACAAACGTTGAGATTCTATAAAACGAACATCGATCGAGCTTTTTATTTCTGACAGCCATTTGGGTTCTTTTTCGGCAATTACATTTTCAAGTTCAAGCCATAAGCGATCGGAGAGTTCGCGGTTCTTTTCTAATTCTAATCCTTTGGCTATATCTAACAGTTGATTTATTCTTTGCTCATTTTTACTGTTATCGAGCCTAATATTACCCTTTGAATCTACAGGTAAATTCAGCGAAAAAGTCTCTAAATTTGATTCAAACGTTAACTTTGTGTCTTGTTCATGCTGGCTATTTTCACCAATATGTTTAGTTATTCGCAGATAAGTACCATTATCAAAGTCTAGTTGAATTTCTGAAAAAGGAATGCTGATAATTTCTGAGTATTGCGAATTAAAAAATCCATTAATTAACCTGATTAAGGCTGTTTTACCAAATCCATTGGGTCCATGAATAATCGTGATTCTATCTTCCAGGTTCAAGGAAACCGGATGATCGAAAATTCCAAAAAGTTTGGTAACAGAAATCTTACTGATTCTCATTTTTCCTTGTGATAAAACCTTGAAATACTCGCTCCATCAATTTTACAGCATACGCATTTGAATATTTCCTTTCCCTAGGGTCACAGAAAAATTATAGCAGATTGCAGGTGGATTAAGTACATATCAGAAACCCTGAATCGGGGCGGGTTCTCCGGCCCACCCCACAAGATTATAAGACGAGGCGGTTGAAACCGCTGTCTTACCTAAAATTCGACTAAAACTTCCTCGCCACCGCCCAACAAACCCTGCGCCGCCTCCAACATACTCTCCGCAACATCTTTCAAATCTTCGCGACTTGCTAAATAAGTTTTCAAAGCTTCTAAGGGTTCTATACTATTATTAGCATTCAATTCGGGCAACCGCGGCCTCGCTAGCTGACTGACTAATTCCGGCTGGATTGTGTAGCTGTGCGCTTCGCCCAGAAGTGTGTGCAATTCTCCGTTGTCGATTAAATCTAATTGTTCCGATCGCAATTGGTAAATCAATCTCACAACCGCGTCTTCTATCGGCTTCTTGCCAATAGCTTTAACTAACTCGGCTTGCGGGTTTTCCGATTCGGAAACATTCACTTTAATAGTCTGAAACACGCGCACGGGCAAAGGGCAAAATTCCCACTCTGCTTTCCCCCGTTCCAAATTAACTAACACAAAACCTTTGTCTTCTTTCTCTTCGCTAAAATCAACTCGTTCGATACTTCCCGGATAAATTACGGGCGGATTGTTGGAAGCGTTGAGATTTTGGTGTTTGTGAACGTGGCCGAGAGCAACATAATCAAAACAAGGGCGAGTTAGCATGGAAACGGGTATGTTAAAACCTTTACCAACTGCTAAAAAACGCTCGGCGCCCAGACTTGCTTTATCTGCCATTAAGTGCGCTAAAAGTACGGTTGGTATGTCGGGGTTGAGGCGCCGGATTTCGCCTTCCATTGCGATCGTCAGTTTTTCGGTTAATAATTGGTTAACATCGCCCATAGACAGGCTTTCAGTCTCGGATCGCGTCATGAGAGTCGATCGAGTCAACCAAGGCAATGTTACCACCTGTACCGGCCCGCTGCGGGTTTGAATCATGTGAGTGTCCAGGCGATCGCCTACAATAAACTTAGGTATCCCCAAAGTCCGGTAAATCCCCAAACTCGCGCCGCCTTGTCCCTGAGAATGTTGGTCGTGATTTCCTACTAGCAATACCGTCGGAATTTGCGCGTCAACCAAGCGGCTGAATTGGCGAGCAAAAGCCTCCTTGACAAACGGTGGAGGCGTCGAATCCGGGAAAGCATCGCCACCGAATATGACTAAATCTACGGGTTCAGAAATTGCTCTATCCATACATTTACTCAGCGTCGCCGCGAAGTCTTCCAGCCGCGTATTTAAACCGGTTTCTGGATTAATCCGGCCGTGAGAAAAGCCGCTTCCCATGTGAATGTCTGAAAGGTGAAGAATTTTAATCATTGTTCTATTTTTGGTGAGTTGTTATACCTAAACATCTGTACGGGCACGGCATTGCCTATTGGTGTCAACTTAAGACTGAAACCCCCGATAAATCTCGCTTTTAACCCAGTCTAGATCCCCCTAAATCCCCCTTAAAAAGGGGGACGCGAGAGAAGATTCTTGTCCCCCCCTTATTAAGGGGGGCTAGGGGGGATCTAAGTTTAATAGTCAAACCGGAGTCTGTGACTGGGTTAGAAGTTAAGTTAATACGAAGAAGGGCAATGCCCTGTCCGTAGCCGTGCCTCAACGTAGTGCTAATTCGACGCTGCGCCGATTTGGATTGATGCGTTTCTCGATCGCAAATATTTGCTTCTCTTCCTCAAAGCCGAGTTCGTTAAACTCTTTAAATAAACATTCTACCTCAATTTTTGCAATAACAGTTTCCAGCCACTTATCAAATGAATCGCATTCAATACTTCTCAAAGGTTGGCTTTTGCAGTCGAAACTGATAATTTGTCCCGGAATACCGCCGAAACAGCCTTTTGTATCCACAACACGCAGCCACACATCATCTACTTTCATAAACGGAATCCATGCTTCGTTCCAATATTCTCCTTGCTGCCATTCTTGAAAATGAATTTTGCTTTGGGCGTCCCAAAAATCTTTCTCCTTCCCAATACATTCCAAAGGTAAGACACTCCTGCCGTGTTCAAAAGGAAACAGCCAGTCATCCTCTACACTCTCATAAGCCGAACCGTTACACCAGCGATAAAAATCATAAAATGTTTCTGGAAGCGATTGTTTGTAACGATTTTTGAATAAATTTATTTCCGGTTCTGCTACACCGGGATTGAGCAAATTTAGGGCGTCAGGACAGCAGCGTTTTAAGGTTTGGGCGAAGGTGCGGACGAGAGGAGTTAGGGGGTGAGAGTGTAGTTTCATACCTCACAAGATAAGCCCGGGGACTTTTTGATAAACTTGTGCGATCGGGCAGCGAAAATCTATACTCATTAACTCTAATTCATCTCCTTGTCGGTAAGTTTGAGAAACCCAATTTCCTTCAGCATTGACTCGAAAACACTCCACTTTGATTTCTGATTGAGTGATGAGTACGTATTCCTGCAAACTCGATGCAGTTTGGTAATCTGCAAATTTATCGCCTCTGTCGAAAGCTGCCGTTGAGGGCGACAAGACCTCAACTACTAAAGATGGATAGAGAATGAAATCTTCAGTAGAACCTGTATCTCTTTCATCGCAAGTTACTGCTACGTCAGGATAGTAATAGCAATTAGCCTCTTCCAGTCGGACTTTTATATCTAACGGTAGAATGATGCAGTCGGTGTCATCTAGATGATTTCCCAGTCGCCTTACTAAGTTGCTAGTAATAATAATGTGAGGTTTTTTGGCCCCCGTCATAGCATAAACGTGTCCGCGCCTGTACTCGTGTTTGATGGGGCTTACTCGTTCGCCTTCTAGGTAATCTTCTGGGGAGATGTAGAAATTATTTTTGCTGACAAACATTGATGTTTCCTCCGCTTATTTTATTTGATACTATTTGTTGAATTTCGCAGACCCGGGTTAGAAACTGCACTGCCGTTTCCCTACAAATTTAACACAACTCCAAAAATCGTGCGTGCCACAATTTGCCACTTTCCGTCAAACCCTGCGATCGCACTTTAATTTTGACTCCCCGAGGGTTAGCCTCGTAGAGTCGGGCAATTTCCTGCATTTCCCCGCTGCTAAAACCCGTTCCCACTGTTCCTACTGGCACTAATTTGCCCTCAATTTCTTGCGCGACTTCGATCGCGCTGAAAGGTCGCCCCGCAACTTTTGTCGGCGTCAACCCGATAATAAACAAATCGTTTTCCTGACAGTATTTAGTCCTCACCATCGGGTATTTTTTAACATCTTTGCCGCCGACATAGCGGCAGTCGTGCAGAACCCAAACTTCTCCTTCTCTGTTTTCAGTTTCCTGCTTCTGGGCTAGCAAAAGTTTTTCTTCTGCGGTGCGATAGGTCGGTATAATTTCAAATTCTTTGGACAAACTAGCCAGCATTTCGCCAACGGCTACTCCCCCTGCGATGCGTTCTGATTCTGCGATTTCAGTGAGGTCTTTGCCGTGGGCAAACAAACATTTAAAAATGGCATAAACTGCGGTTGGCTGGGTTGTCGGAAAACCGCTTTCAATATTAACTGTAGCAGCTTGCGCCCCGGTGCGGTGTTCGCTGCCCGTACAGCTTTTGTAATACAGTTCGCCGTCTAAAACAAAGGTGCCAATTTTAGCGGCTGTGTCGATTAATGTGCGATCGATCTCAACCGATGCCTGTTGCCGCAGGTTAGTTGATCGCGATTGGTAGTATACTTTATCTGGCGTCGCAATGACAACTACTCGATTGCCGTCGCGCTTTGGCTGTCCCCAATAATCGGGATTTTCGATGTAATAAGAACGTTCACTCGGCGCGTCCACCGGCTGCATCGTGACAATCTTTCCCGGCTGCAAATGCGGTGGTAATTCGGGAACAATCGGATTGTAAACAGTCTCTATTTTGGCAGCCGTCGTTGATTTTGCAGCAGGAGCAAGATTGCTGCTAGATTTGTTTGGAGGATTCAGGGCGATCGGCTTTTCTCCGGTTTCTAATTCAAACGCTCTTTTCCAAAAGCCGATCGCCATTTCGGGGTATCCTTCCGACTCCGCGCACAGTGCAAAACCAATAACTTTGGCCGTACCGATGCCGCGCCCGTAATCAGCCAAATACTGCACGGCCCCCGCTTCACCCATCAAGTGCAATTCTCGCGTGACGATGCGATTGTTCCAGCGTTCTCGAATGTCGGCGCTAATTTTCTTAGCTGCTTTTCGCTTTGCTTCGGCGTATTCGGTGCAGTCCATACTGCCTCCTTGCTGTAGGGCTATTTTGACAATATACTTTAACTTGATTCCTTAGTCAAGTTAATTATAACTAAGTTGACAATTAGGTGGTTGTGAATAAACTTAAATATTTTATTTGTGAACTAGATTTATTTTTTAACCGCAGAGGGCACAGAGGGCACAGAGGGCACAGAGGAAGAGTAGAAAGAGATTAATCTAAAATCTCCAATCCCCAATCTCAAATTGATACCTGTTCGCCCCAAAAAATGCTATTGTAGGCAAGAGCCAAACCCTGATAGTCCTCCCTTCCCCATCTCAAATCTCAAATCTCAAATCTAAATAGGTGGTTGTGAATAAACTTAAATATTTCATTTGTGAACTAGATTTATTTTTTAACCGCAGAGGGCACAGAGGGCACAGAGGAAGAGAAGAAAGAGAGAGGGGGTTGTAGTGGTGTTTTGATGGTCAAGCGCAGTAATCTGTTCGTCGCAAATGCTAAGATAACCTCGATCGCGCCTTGAGGTCAATGATGCCACGGCTTGCTTCTTGCGAAGTCTGGTTCGCCAATTTGCGATCGCACGTTTGAGAATTTAAGATCGAGTTTAATCTTACTGTTATGATGCGATTGATTTTGTACAGCAAACCCGGATGCCACTTGTGCCAAGGGTTGCAAGAAAAACTCGAACAGATTGAAAGCCTCAAGTTTCAACTCGAAGTCAGAGATATTACCGAACGCGATGACTGGTTTCAAGCTTATCAGTACGAAGTCCCTGTTTTGTTTAAAGTGCAGCCCCAGCCAATAAATTCTGCTGGCGAGGCTGCATTCTCCCCTGAAGAACTGTTACCCCGTCCTTCTCCCCGCTGCAGTGTCGCCCAATTGGAGCAAATGTTACAGAAATATTTGCAAATCGAGCCGTCACAATAATACGATTTACGCCAAAACTCAGGTCTTAATCCTGGCCTCGCGGTGCGCGGTGCGCACTTTATTCGCTAGCCCTACGGCTGCGCACCGCGCACAGCAAAACCCATAGGGTTTGCACCGCGCACAGCAAAGACTTGTAGATAGCGGCTCAAACAATGTGTTCCGCCAGTCATATTCAAGACATCCAAGTGAGGAGTTTTTTAGATGAAATTGAGAGAATTATTAGCAGCAGTTCCCAGCATTTCCTTTGACGCCAAACATCCCGCCCTCGATGCCGAAGTCAAGGGCTTATCCACTAATTCCCACGCTTGTAAGTCTGGGGATTTATTTTTGGGAATGCCGGGAACGCGGGTAGACGGGGGAGATTTTTGGCAAAGTGCGATCGAATCTGGTGCAATTGCCGCCATAATTTCCACCCAAGCAGCCGAGAAAACACCCCCCCAATCCCCCCTTAGCAAGGGCCTAGAAGAGGTTCCTTCCCCCCTTAGCAAGGGCCTAGAAGAGTTTCCCTGCGTCATCGCAGCAGCCGATATGGCTCAAGTTTGCGGTCAAATAGCAACCGCATTTTACGACAATCCAGCTAGCAAATTAAAACTTGTCGGCGTTACCGGGACTAACGGCAAAACTACCACAACTCATTTAATCGAATTTCTCCTCAATCAAATGCAGTTGCAGACGGCGATTTTCGGCACCCTTTATACTCGCTGGCCGGGCTTCCAACAAACTGCACTTTACACCACACCTTTTGCGGTTGACCTGCAAAAGCAATTAGCAGAAGCTGTAGTCGCCGGATGCAAATATGGCGTGATGGAAGTCAGTTCCCACGCTTTAGCACAGCAGCGAGTTTTGGGCTGTTCTTTTGAAGTTGCTGTCTTTACAAACTTGACTCAAGACCACCTCGATTATCACCGCGATATGGAGGATTATTTTGAGGCAAAAGCCCTTTTGTTCGGTTCTGATTACCTCGCAAATCGCGCTGTAATTAATATTGACGACCCCTACGGCCAGCGGCTAGTTGAAACTTTAAATCCCGACCGAGTTTGGAGTTACAGCACTGTTCTGAAAACGGCAGATTTGTATGCTTTTGATTTGCAGTATCAGCCAAATGGAGTTAAGGGAATGCTGCACACTCCCAATGGCGAAACAGCTTTTTCTTTGCCTTTAGTCGGTCAGTTCAATTTATCCAATATGTTGGCTGCTGTCGGGGCTGTTTTAGGCTTGGGTTTAGATTTGTCCGCAATTGTGGAGAAATTATCTCAGTTTTCGGGAGTTCCGGGACGGATGGAACGGGTGCAAATTAGTCCCGACCAAGATATTAGCGTCATTGTGGATTACGCGCACACTCCAGACAGTTTGGAGAACTTGTTGAAGGCGTCCCGGCCGTTTATTCCGGGTCAGATGATTTGTGTGTTTGGCTGCGGTGGCGATCGCGATCGCACTAAGCGCCCGATCATGGGTAAAATCGTTGCTGAATTAGCCGATTTAACTGTTGTTACTTCCGACAATCCGCGCACGGAAAATCCCGATCGTATTTTGGAGGATATTTTAGCAGGAATTCCCGCCGCCGTAAAGCCGATCGTGATGTGCGATCGAGCCGCTGCAATTCGCACTGCTATTATGGACGCTAAACCGGGAGATGGCGTGCTGATTGCAGGAAAGGGACACGAAGATTATCAAATTTTGGGCACCGAAAAAGTCCATTTTGACGATCGAGAACAAGCGCGAGATGCCTTAAAAGCCAGAATGAATTTGGTTAACTGAATTCGGTTAACTGTTAACGGTTAACCAAATTCGGTTAACTGTTAACGGTTAGCTGTTCCCTGGGTGCGAAATTTGTTGTATTTTTCAGTATTTCTACTAAGGTAGAATCTCATTTGCACTCTTATTATAATAAATAGTAAGACAAAATATTCTAATAAAAAAATAATTATTGCTATGATAGAACTAAGTGGCTATCAAATTCTCGATCGAGTTTACTCAGGCACTCGCACCCTAGTTTATCGCGGAACTCGCCTCTGGGACCAAAAATCTGTAGCCATCAAAGTCTTGCGCAACGAGTATCCCAGCTTCAGCGAACTGTTGCATTTTCGCAATAGACCTCTTGCGAAAGTGCGCTCGTTCTAGGTAAAATAAAAGAAATAATTAGCTCCCATAAGATGAATTACGAACAAGTACAAAAGTTAAACCCCGCCGACTTTAAACGGTACTGTGGACTACATCAAGAGACATT
>NZ_JANMZH010000199.1:0-21162 GCF_031383065.1 Microcoleus sp. OTE_8_concoct_300
AATGTCTCTTGATGTAGTCCACAGTACCGTTTAAAGTCGGCGGGGTTTAACTTTTGTACTTGTTCGTAATTCATCTTATGGGAGCTAATTATTTCTTTTATTTTACCTAGAACGAGCGCACTTTCGCAAGAGGTCTAATGACTCCACTAAGATTTACCTCATCCAAATTTTCAAATGAAGCAATACTATAGTCTTGAAAGTCTTTAACATTAATAACCTTGATTCCGCGACCGAAGTTATCTTTGTTGTAGTTAATACCGTTTCTAAATTCCGCCAGGTTTCCTAGCGCTAAGGTCTCCCAACGTCTACCAACAGCAACAGCCATTAAATACTCTCCTCGTGAATAACCCTTTCCAATTGCTCAGCGAGTGACCCTAAATTATTAGTCACCGTATCCCAAACAATATCTAAATCGATTGAAAAATAAGCATGAGTTAACCGATTTCGCATCCCAACCATAACCGCCCAAGGAATCCCCGGATGTCTCGCCCTACATTCTGCTGAAATTCTCCCCGCCGCTTCACCAATAATTTCTAAATCTTTAACAACTGCCAACACCAACATCCTATCATTAGCTAAATTCTCTCTAGTCTTTCCAGACATAAAACCGAGAGCCTCCCTTGCTGCATCCTGCATATGGTGCAAGCGAGTTAAATCATCAATTGCTGTCATACTGAACCACCGCCTCTGCCATCACTCTATCTCGAAAATAAACACTTAACTCATTAGGAGTCCTTAAATCTATCTTTCTCCCCTCCAGCAGTTCGGAAAGTTCCATTTCCATACTGACTATCTTAAAATAACCCGGAGTTTTCCCCGGCTCAAACTCCACTAAAAAATCAATATCGCTCTCCGGTGTAAAATCATCCCTTAACACCGAACCAAATAAAGACAGTTTGCGGATATGGTGACGCTGACAAAATTGTCCTATTTCTTCCTTGGGAATGGCAATTTGTAATTGTTTAGTTTCACTCATTCCTCATTCCCCCTCCAACAACATCATCACATTTTCAGCAATTGTTTCCTCCAACCCCCGCGCCTCAACATTCAAAATTTCCAATTCCTCATTCAACTCCTCCAACCGTGCGGCAAAATCAAAATCCTCCGCCTCCTTGCGTTCCGCTACCCCCACATAACGCCCAGGATTGAGACTCCATCCCTGCGCCTCAATCTCATCCAATGTTGCTATTTTACACAACCCCGCCACATCCCGATAAACCTTGTCTGGGAAAGTCTCTGTCAGCATTTCGGAACCACCAACCGTCAACTCTGCCTTTTCCCCTCGGTACAGCCGCACAATATTTGAGATAAACTCAATCTGTGCTTCGCTAAACTCCCGATGGGCCCGATCGACCTGACGGTAAATATGCCGCGCATCAATAAACAATACTTTATCCTGGCGATGGAGATGGAGACGTTCCGGTGGATGGAGACGTTCCACCGGAACGTCTCTACGACATTTGCCTTTGTCGAAAAACCACAGCGTACAGGGTAGCGTCACCGTATAAAAGAAATTAGAACCGATCGCAATCATCACATCCACCGCCCCAGTTTGGATCAACCGGCGGCGAATCTCCAACTCCGAGCCCCGCGCATCCGACGCCGAGTTTGCCATCACAAACCCCGCCCGTCCGTTCGGATTCAAAGCAGTATAAAATAGCTGAATCCAGAGATAATTTGCATTGTCAGTAGTCGGCGCACCAAAGGGATAATGAGGGTCGCCCTTAATCTTTTCTCTATCCACCCCATTAACATTAAACGGCGGATTCGCCATCACAAAATCAAATTCACCGACGCTGTTGTGAATATCTTGATAATAAGTGTTACCTTCCCGGATATTTCGCAAACCCGAAACCCCGTGAACTGCCAAGTTCATCTGACAGAGTTTCACAGTTCCGTCTACCTTTTCCTGACCGTAAACACTAATAACCTTATTCGGGTCAAATCCTAACTTATTCCTAACCCGAATCGCACTCTGCACGAGCATTCCCCCAGCACCACAAGCCGGGTCTAAAATCCGCCCGTAATTCGGCTCTATTACATCGACAATCAGCTTAACCAGAGAAATTGGAGTAAAAAACTCTCCGCCTTTCTGCCCTTCTTTCTGAGCAAAATTCCCCAGGAAATACTGATAAATTTCCCCAAACGCATCCTCAGTAATATTCTTTCGGGGAATCCGATTTAAGATTTTCAACAACTCCCGCAAAATCGGTTTTTCCAAGCTGTTATAATTTCTAGGTAAAGCGCCGCCCAGTTCCTCATTCTCATCTGCGATCGCCTTCATCGCCGCATTAATCGCCCCGCCAATATCCTCTGCTTCCGGGCGATCGATCAAATATTCAAAACGCGCCGTTTCCGGCAAATAAAGCGCCCATTTTGCCTGGTAATCCGTCTTACCCACCGTGCGCCGCCTGCTGCTTCCCCCTGCTATTTCCTGTGAAACCAGGGCAAACTTATAGTCAGCGTACAGCAGAAAAACCAACCCCAAAACGGGAACGGAATATTCCGAAGGCTTGAGTTTAGAATTGGCCCTGAGTTCGTCTGCTGCTTCCCAAAGGCGTTTTTCGAGTTCGGTGTAGTTGGCTGGCATTGTTAGTGTTATCTTCCACGTCCTTGATAGATTCCCTCGTCCTCGGCAACAACAAACAGCACCGCCTCGTACAAACTCTTATTTTAGTTGAGAGACTGGGCGATCGTATCAAAAGCAAAGAAACCGGGTTTTTGGCCGTGGCGATCGGTTTTAACGCCTCTTCTGGGTAAAAAACCAGGTTTCAGACTACCCGCGCCTCAAACCAAAGAAACCGGGTTTTTGGCCGTGGCGATCGGTGGTAACGCTGTATTCAGGGTAAAAAACCAGGTTTCTGACTATCAGCGCCTCAAACCAAAGAAACCGGGTTTTTGGCCGCGGCGATCGGTGGTAACGCTGTATTCAGGGTAAAAAACCCGGTTTCTGACTGCCCGCGCGTCGATTTTCAGCTTTTAGAGAGATGTAAAAACTCGCCCGATCGCGACACTATTAACTAGAAACTCAGCAATTTTGGAGACTAGGTGAATTGAAATTCGTGTCCGACCCGCAAATAAAAGTCAAAATCCGCAAAATGAAAGAGCGGGTGCGGTGGCAAGAACAGTCGATCGTCCATCGGGGAATCGACCAAACTCGGATAGTTTTAGAAACTCAAACCACCGACTCTCCAGAGTTTTCGTTTTTAGTCGTAGGCGACAGCGGCACAGGCAATCACCGCGGCTACAATCCCCAGCGGCAGATTGCCGAACAGATGCTCTCGGAACGCGAAACTTGCCGTTTCGTCCTCCACACCGGCGATGTAGTTTATCTCGTCGGTTCCAGCGAATATTACTTGCAAAACTTTATTCGCCCCTACCGAGAATTTATAGTCGGCGGCGAGCATCCCTCCCGGATTGCCTACGATCGCATGGTGTTTAACTTTCCCTTTTTGCCCGTACCGGGAAACCACGACTATTACGACTTGCCCATAGTCTACGGCATTCTCTCGGCGACAGCTTTACCCCTGCGGCGGCTGTTAGGTTCCAAGTTGGATCTCGATGTCGGCTGGCACGGTTCCGATCGCGGAAATGCCTACGCCAAAGCCTTTCTCGACTACCTGCAAGCTCACAAAATGCCCGGAGAGCTCGATCGCCACCTAGACGCCCACTACACCGCCAGCACCAGCACAGGCCGCTGCCTCCGCTACCAACCCGGACGCTTTACCCGCTTACCCAACCGCTACTACACCTTCCGCAGCGGCGGCATCGACTTCTTCGCCCTCGACTCCAACACCTTCAACGAACCGTTACCGATCCCGAAAACCAAACAGGGCGACATTCGCCGCCAGAATTTGCAACTCGATCGCCAGAAATTGGAACAAGAAAAATTGGCAATGCTCGAAATGTGCGATCGGCTAAACCCCCAAATTCCCGAGGAAGCCGAACAGCTAGACGACTTAGCCGCCAAATTAGAGCAAGTTGACGAAATGCTGATGGACATTGACAAACAACTGTCCCCCGACAACACAGCCGCCACCGACGTTGAACAGCTCGAATGGCTCAAAAAAAGGCTGATTAACTCCTGGCGCGATTCCCAGGTGCGGGGGCGGGTAATTTACCTGCACCATCCCCCCTACGTCACAGAGGCGACAAAGTGGAATCAAGCTCAAACTTTGGCGGTTCGGTTGCGATTGCGCGAGGTGCTCGACACGGTGGCCGATGCAGTTGGGGAAGTGGCGCGGGGGCGTCCCCTAGTAGATTTGGTGCTGACGGGCCACGCTCACTGTTTGGAATACCTGCGGACTGGGGATACTGGACACGGCGACTCTGGGATTAATTGGATTGTCTGCGGGGGAAGCGGGCACAGTCTCCGCCGCCAGCGCCCGGAAGGGCCGATGTTGGAGGAAGTATTGAGTCCAGAAGCTTATCGGTTGGGGCGTGAGGGCGGCCGCTCGGAAAAAGGCGATCGGCGGATAGCGGAATCTTTGCTATTTGTCGGCCGCAGCGGTCAAGGTTCCCACAAACGCCGTCCTTATTCGTGTTTGCGGATTGATGTTCTCGATGGATGCCCCCCCAAGTTCCGCATCCGACCTTTGGTTGTCGAACGATTTGAGGGGAAATGGCACGATATCTCGATCGAACCTTTTGTGATTTAACATCAGTCATTCAATTTGATTGTGGGGTGGGCTTCTAGCCCGCCCAAACAGGCTTTCCGGCCTGTTCCACAAAACCAACCTCACTTAATTCAGGAGAAAAACTCAATGATTGCTAACTTAACCGCCACCGGCTGGGAAATTATTTACCACCGCGCCCACGCTTTGCTCGCCGCCCAACTTGGCGGACAGTGGAAGCGCTCGAAATCTCCGGTTCGCCTCTACGAAACCATAGCGGCGATTTCGCATCACGATGATTTAGAGAAAGAGTGGGAAGAAAATATTTTGACTGAAGCGGGCGCGCCCTTTGATTTTACCTTGCAGACGGAAACTTCTCTGCCGAAAATTAAAGCCATGACGCAGAATGCCCTATATCGCGGTAGGTGGGTAGCAATGCTGATTTCTATGCACATGAGCTTTCTCAATGAAGGAAAGCGGGGAGAGTCGAAGGAACTCGATGAGTTTTTGGACGAGCAACTGGAAAATCAAAAAAAATGGCGCAAAGAGTTGAAAATTTCCGAGGGAGATGCTAAGGCAGCTTATGCTTTTTTCCAGTGGTGCGATCGGCTATCATTAATTCTTTGCTGCCGCGAGTTACCCGCCGGAGAACGAGCTTTAGAAATTAGTGTTGGCCCGGACGGCAAGCGCTACGATATTGTACAGAACAGCAACCAACTCGTGACTGTAACTCCTTGGCCTTTTGAAGACGATAAATTTACTGTGAACGTCGAAGCGTGCCGCTTGGATAAAGTCAAGTTCGACAGTAACGAGGAAATCAAGGAAGCGCTGCAAAAAGCTCCGCGCGAAGTCTTAGAGTGGACTTTTGTCAAGTCTTAATTAAACCTCTAGCACAAATACTGCACCGTTCTAGGTTTGTAGCGAGAACTTCAGTCCGACCGAGTTTTATGAGGACTGAAGTTCTCACTAAAAACCCATTTGATTGTTGCCGATTGACCGGAGATAATATTATCAATGAGCAATTACCAATTATATCATGTCCGGTCGAGCGACCGCGATTTTTGTAGGGGCCCGTGAGCCAACAATACCTGCCAATAATTGACCATCTCAAAAACCCGCCCCGACCGGGATATTATGGTTAATCGATCGGACATGATATTACCCATTACCAATTACCAAATATGAAACGTTCAGCTTGCCTAATTTTCAATCCCGTCGCCGGCAACAGCGACCCCGACCAAGACTTAGCTAGAATTCAAGAACTTTTAGAGCCTTCTATTGACTTAGACATTCGGCTGACAACCCCAGAATTAGACGCAGATCAAATCGCCCGCGAAGCAGTTGATAGAGGAGTTGAGGCAATTATTGCTTGCGGGGGCGACGGCACATTATCCGCAGTTGCTGGGGCGATTGTCAGCACAAATATTCCTTTAGGAATTATTTCGCGGGGAACTGCTAATGCTTTTGCTAATGCTTTAGACATTCCGAATACAATTGAAGCTGCCTGCGAAAATATTTTGGGAGGGTTGACGCGGGTGGTGGATGCGGCGATTTGCAACGGTGAAATGCCAATGGTTTTGTTATCTGGAGTGGGTTTTGAGGCAGAAACTGTCGAACTAGCCGATCGCGAAATGAAGAATCGCTGGGGAATGCTGGCTTACATTCTTTCAGGAATTAAACAGTTAAACAATTTAGAAAGATTTGAAGCGGAAATCGAAACCGAAGATAGAATTATCAGCCTTACTGCTGTGGCGGTGACAGTGGCGAATGCAGCGCCGCCTACTTCCATTTTAGCTCAAGGCCCGGCAGGGATTATTTTTGATGACGGCTTGCTGGACGTAACGCTGGTGGCGCCTGAGAATAAAGCTGGGGCGATCGCAGCTTCTTATCACCTATTGCAAACAGCTTTGAGCGGCAATCCTACGGATCGCGACGACATCGGTTATTTGCGGGCAAAAAAAGTAAAAATTAGTGCCGATCCGCCTCAAAAAGTGGTTGTAGACGGCGAAATCATCGGCATGACTCCGGTTTCTATTGAGTGCGTTCCAGGAGGTTTAACTATTTTTGTACCGCGAGTTGAAGAAGAGCCCGTGGCGGAAAAACTCACAGGTTTAGCGGACATCGAAATTACAATGAAACCCGTAACTTAAAATTTTTAGCGACACAAACAATAAGAAAGACCGCCCGGGCGGTCTTTAATTTTTATGCGTCTAAAATTTGGCGAATGCGGCGTTCCAAACGTTCTAGGTCGAGTCCGCCTTCATCGCGGCTGATGCGGCGCACAGTGACGTTAACATTGCTCAAATCTGCCAGCAAATCTTGCAGGATTTCTTGTTGCTGCCGAGCTTGAGTAATTTCGCGCGGTTCCTGCACCAAATCGCGAACAATTGTATCTTCTGCGCGCGAAGCAACGATCGGGTCTGCTTCGCCGTCTACGTGCACGAAAGTGCGCCGACCAGGCCCCCGTTCTTCTTCAATTGGTATTACTGCGGTTACTCGATCGGAGCGTACATATTTGCCAAATCCCAGGTGGACTAAGACAGAAGATTGTATTTTCATAGATAGCAAGTTTTATTTGTTAGTTATCTATATTTTAACTTTTAGAACTATGATGTGACCACTAATCCGAGAGCTATTATTACTACAATATATGTCGGTTTTTTCTATGTTTTATAGTTGTCAAATTTTCTAAAAAATGCTAAGTTAATTAACTGGATATAACTTACCAACGGTGGGTCAGAAACCGGGTTTTTTACGAAAATACTTCGCTCCTACCAGCAGATTCGGTAAAAACCCGGTTTCTTTGGTCGGAGCGGGTAAATCCTGTTAACATAAAAATAGAGCAGTTTGCGATCATCGCCCGCAACACATTTCAGGGACACAGCCTACCGATTCTAGATTTGAGCATTACGACCGCGGATAAACAGGAAGACCTCCATGATCCCAATTAGTCTTGACTTAGTTATCAGCCTCCTGACGGGAATTCCCTTCGGCACTATCAAAGACAAGTTTCAGCGCAACGAAACTGTCATCAAAATCTTAAAAAGATTTAATCTCGACCCCGAGGCTCCGCCCGCAGATTTTAGCGGAGTTTATGTTTATACTTTAGTAGAATACGGCGCTGGCAAACCCAAGCAGATTTTAGAACTGTTTCGCCAAAAAGAGATTGAATCAGCATTTCGCAAAGCCTTCGAGTCCGATAGCCCCGCCATTTTAATTAAAGCAGGCGATGACTATCTGAATGAGAGTGCTTTAGGCAAAGAAATTCGAGATTTAGGCATTGACCCCAGACGGGAGTTTATGGCATTTGCCGCCGTGTTTATGGAAGTAGCAAAGCGGACGCGAACGCCCGGAGATGTGATGATGGGAAATGCGATCGCCTCTTTGCAAAAACGCCTATCTATGGTACTCGATCGCATCGAACGCCTTCCCACGCTGGAAGGAATTCGCACCGAATTTGCGCGGTTGGAAGCCGAAGATTATCCCGCACTTCCCGCAGCCGAGTCAACCAATATTCAAAAGTCTCAAGCCTTTATTTTATCGCAACAAGTTCGTGGTTGGTTTGAAACATTAAGTTATAAGTTTGAGCCATATCAAATCTTGGAGGATAACTATTTTGAATGGATTATCAATGTCCCGGTTAGACGCAATCGGTACGATCGCATTTTAGTGCGCGGAATTGCCGGAGAAGCCGGACTCAGGGATATCTTAGCCCTGCGCGAGTCGGTGGAAAGACAGCGCACCGATGAAGGGTGGTTAGTTACAGCCCGCCGCATCAGTCGCGCCGCCCGGGATGAGGTAGAGAAAGCCGAAAATCGTAATTTAGCTTGCTATACGTTTGATGAATTACTAGACCAAGATGCCGATTTTACCACTTATCTGGATTGGCTAGAAACTGAAATAACCAGCCGAGGAATTAATACTAAATATGTGCCGCTAGCCTGTACGAAAGAAGAAATAGACCCCGATACTCAGCGCAAGATAGGCGTGAGTCATTATGACGGGCGAGATGGCTGGATCGAAGGTTATATTGACCTGTGGTTAGATGACCCAGTTAAAGAACATATTTCAGTTTTAGGAGAATTTGGGACGGGGAAAACTTGGTTTGCGATGCACTATGCTTGGATGGCACTGCAACGCTACCGAGATGCTCAAAAACGCGGCTTAGAACGTCCGCGTTTGCCCTTAGTAATTCCTTTGCGGGATTACGCGAAAGCAGTTAGCGTCGAGTCGCTATTTTCCGAGTTTTTCTTTCGGAAACACGAGATACCTCTGGCGGGTTATTCTGCCTTTGAACAACTCAATCGCATGGGTAAATTTCTGCTAATTTTCGATGGTTTTGATGAAATGGCCGCTAAGTGCGATCGGCAAGAAACCATCAACAACTTCTGGGAACTAGCAAAAGCCGTCGTTCCCGGCGCAAAAGTCATCCTCACTTGCCGTACCGAACATTTTCCTGAAGCCAAGGAAGGACGAGCATTATTAAATGCAGAACTGCAAGCATCAACAACTATTTTAACAGGCGAAACTCCCCAATTTGAAGTATTAGAATTAGAGAAATTTAACGACGAGCAAATTGGGCAAGCGCTGTCATTTCAAACAGAAGCCGCGACTGTCGAAAAAGTGATGGGAAACCCGCAACTATTGGATTTAGCGCGTCGCCCGGTGATGACCGAGTTAATTTTGGAAGCATTACCCGATATTGAAGCTGGAAAACCAGTCGATATGTCGCGGATTTATCTGTATGCGGTGCGGCGCAAGATAGAAAGAGACATTAAAGCAGAACGTACTTTTACTTCTGTAGCAGATAAGCTTTACTTTTTGTGCGAACTGTCTTGGGAAATGCTGTCTACCGACCAAATGAGCCTGAATTATCGCGGTTTTCCCGATCGCATCCGCAGCTTGTTTGGTGCGATCGTGCAAGAGGAAAAAGACTTAGACCACTGGCACTATGACATGATGGGTCAAACGATGCTAATCCGCAATGCAGATGGGGATTATACTCCGGCGCATCGTTCGCTATTAGAGTTTTTTGTCGCTTATAAACTTGCAGCGGAATTGGGAGTTTTGGCGGTCGATTTTACCGAATTAGTTGAGCCTGAACAGTCTTCGGTAAATCCTCATGCAGCGCCTCAATCATACACTTGGTCTAATTATTGTCGGCTTCAAGCCCAGAAGAGAAATAATAACGAGTTGATCGCGCCTTTGAAAAGATTTGTTGCAGAAAAATTAAGTGAACTTCGCCACAGTTTCGGACAAGCGCCACTGACGAAAGCTGTGATGGATTTGTTGTTGCCGATGGTTTCAGAAACCGGGGTTTTGCCGCTTCTGGAAATTATAGAAGCAACACGGAACCAAACTGAAAGCGAAGTAGGTTATGTGGGAGGAAATGCGGCGACGCTGTTGGTGAAAAAGGACAATGCTGCTTTAGAAGGTAAAAACCTTTCTCATACCATTATTAAAGGTGGGGATTTTACAAATGCTAGCTTGCGCTGCGTCAATTTGTCTCATGCAAATTTGACTAATTCTATTTTTTCTCAAATCTTTGGGGCAGTTTTTTCAGTGGCATTTAGTCGAGATAGAAAACTGTTTGCTACGGGTGATTCTGCTTGCGGCATCGGATTGTGGCAAGTTTCAGACTGTCAACAAATTGTATTTTGTAAAGGGCATACTGACTGGATCAGGTCTTTAACCTTCAGTCCAGATGGTATAACTTTAGCCAGCGCTAGTTTTGACAAAACAGTGAAATTGTGGGACATCCGTACTGGAGAGTGTCTAAAAACTTTTCAGGGACACGGCAGAGTAAATTCTGTGTCAATCAGCCCTGATGGTACAACCTTAGCGAGTGGTAGTGATGACAAAACTGTGAAGTTATGGGATATCCGTACTGGAGAATGCTTGAAAACCTTTCAAGGACATACTGACGCGGTAGAATCAGTGGAAATAAGCCCTGACGGTAGAATCGTGGCTAGCAGTAGTAGTGACGAAACAATCAAACTATGGAATATCAGTAGTGGAGAATGTTTAAACACTTTACGCGGACATACAAATATAGTACGATCGGTAGCAATTAGTCCTGATAATACAACCTTAGCCAGCGGTAGCAGCGACCAAACTATCAAACTCTGGGATATCGGTACAGGAGAATGTCTAAAAACTTTACGCGGACATACCCACCAAATACGGTCAGTAGTTATTAGTTCTAATGGTGTCATCCTAGCTAGTGTTGGTTATGACCAAGAAATGAAGCTATGGGATATTAAGACGGGTGAATGTTTAAAAACATTACAGGAACATACTGGTTGGATAAGGTCGGTGGCAATAAGTCCTGACAGTGCAACTTTGCTCAGTGGCAGTGATGACCAAACAGTAAAATTATGGGAGATCAACACCGGAGAATGCCTGAAAACCTTGCGGGGTTATATAAACTCTATACGGTCAGTAACCATCAGTCCTGATCGTACATTTATAGTTAGCGGTAATGAAGACCAAACAGTGAAGCTATGGGAGCTCCGCACTGGAAAATGCTTAAAAACTTTTCATGAACACACCAGTCGGATAAACGCAGTAGCAATAAGTCCTGACAGTGCCACCTTAGCTAGCGGTAGCTACGATCGCACAATTAAGATATGGAATATTGCTACAAAAAAATGTCTAAAAACTTTGATTGGACATACTGCTTGTGTAAATTCAGTAGTGTTCGATCGCGGCGGTACAATCTTAATCAGTGCTAGTGCCGATCAAACAATTAAGTTATGGAATATCCGCACCGGAGAATGTCTGAAAACCTTGGAAGGACATAGCGACTGGTTGTGGTCAGTAGCAATTAGTCCTGACGATACAACTTTAGCCAGTGCTGGTAGTGACCAAACCGTGAAGTTATGGAATATCCGCACTGGAGAATGTCTCAAAACATTACAAGGGCATACGAATACGGTAAATTCAGTTGCTTTTAGTCCTAATGGCACTACCTTAATCAGCGGTAGTAGCGATCGAACAATAAAGTTATGGAATCTTCACACTGGAGAATGCTTGAAAACTTTTCACGATCGTACCAGTTCGGTATGGTCAGTAACCTTTACGTTGGATAGTAAAACTATAATCAGTAGCAGCCAAACAGTAAAATTTTGGGATATTTCTACAGCAGAATGCTTGAGGAGTTTGCAGGGACATACGGATGGGATCAGGTCAATAGCAATTAGTTCAGATGACCAAATTATAGCTAGTGGAAGTTTCGATGAGACTCTTAAAATTTGGGACTTTAATACAGGTGAATGTCTAAAAACACTCAGAGGCGAAAGACCTTATGAGGACATGAATATCAAGGGTGTTACGGGTTTAACGGAAGCTGTAAAAGCCACGCTCCAAGCTTTAGGGGCTGTGGAAAATTAATCATCGCAAAGGAGGAAGTATGCAGTCAGCAATACGGATTACAACCAAAGTTCTTGCAGGAAATAAACTTGAACTTCAAGTGCCGCCTGGATCTGTGGGTGAAGAGGTTGAAGTTTTTGTGATTATACCAGAAAAGCTCCCGAGCTCGAAAGAAAATCCTTGGAAAACTTTTTTTGATAGTTTGAATATGTTTTCTGACGACTTTATGCTAGTCAGAGATCAATTGTCTTTGGAGACGAGAGAGGCTTTTGAATGAAATTTTTGCTAGATTAGGACTTACGCACGGGTAGTCAGAAACCGGGTTTTTTCGACAATACTTCGTTGAGGCCAGCAGATTCGGCCAAAAACCCGGTTTCTTGTCGAAGTGCGCGCGGGTAACCAGAAACCGGGTTTTTTCGAGAATACTTCGTTGAGGCCAGCAGAAACGGCTAAAAACCCGGTTTCTAATGTAGCCTACTGACTAAACTGTTGAGCGTAGTAGCCAGCGTAGCGATCGCCCTTTTCCAGCAACTCCTCGTGCGTCCCAGATTCGACAATTCTGCCTTTTTCCAAAACTAAAATGCGATCGGCTCTCCGCACAGTAGCCAAGCGGTGAGCGATAATAAACACAGTGCGATCGCGCATCAATCTTTCCAGCGCTTCTTGCACTAAACCTTCGGATTCCGAATCCAGCGCCGATGTCGCTTCATCCAAAATCAATATTCTGGGATCGAGCAGAACTGCACGGGCGATCGCAATTCTTTGTTTTTGCCCGCCAGATAAGTTTACACCCCTTTCTCCTACCCAAGTTTGATAGCCGTCGGGAAACTGACTAATAAATTGATGAGCGTTAGCAATCTCCGCAGCTTTTTGAACATCTTTCAGTTCATAATAAGATTGACCGAAAGCAATATTTTGAGCAATTGTACCCGAAAAAAGAATAGTTTCTTGCGGTACAATTCCAATTTGCCGCCGCAGAGTATTTAAGGTGACATCTTGAATATCAATACCGTCAATTAAAATCTGTCCCGCTTGCGGATCGTAAAATCTGGGTAGCAAATTTACTAAAGTAGTTTTACCCGCGCCGGATGCACCCACGAGAGCAATCATTTCTCCGGGAAGCACTAACAAACTCATATTTTGCAGAATGGGAACCCCCCCTTGCCCCCCCTTATCAAGGGGGGGTTGAGGGGGGTAGGCAAAATTAATGTTGCGATATTCCACTTTGCCTGTAACAGGGGGAAGTTCGATCGCGCCAGGCTTTTCAACTACTGTTGGTTTAATTGCTAATAATTCAAAAATGCGATCGCTAGAAGCTTCTCCCTGCTTAAAATCCCCGTAATTAGCAGTTGTAATAGCGATCGGGTCAATTAAAAGTGCCACCCCTGCGATATAACTAATAAATTGAGTACCTGTGAGATTTCCTTGAGAAATTTGCCAACCTCCCAGGAAAAAGAGCAAAATCACGCTCATCGCTTCCAGAAAGCCAACTACAACGAACTGAAGTGCTTTTACTCGTTCAGACAGATACTTAGCGCGGCGGTTTTGTTCTGCTTCTTCTGCAAAGCGGGCAATTTCGTAGTCTTCAGCCACAAATGCTTTGATTAAACGAATGCCGCTGAATACTTCTGTCAGCAAAGCCGATAAATCAGAGATACGATTTTGACTTTGGCGCGAGTAACTCAGCAGTCTCTCGCCAAACCAGCCTATTAAGATAGCCATCAGCGGTGCAATAATTAATGCACCCAAGGTTAATTGCCAGTTGAGATAAATCATATATCCCAGAACCGCAATTAGCTGCAAAACACAAGGGATAAACTGATGAAAAAATTTATTTACGACTTCGCCAATGCGGTCAATATCTTCTGTGAGGCGGTAGGATAAGTCTCCGGTTTTGGCAGTTTCAAAGTAGCCGAGATTGAGATTTTGCAGGTGGGAGTAAACTTTTTTGCGGATTTCTAAAGCAATAGTCAAAGCTGCTTTTGCCATCAGCGTATCTTGACCGTACTGGGCTGTACCGCGAATTAGAAAGATAATGGCGCTGAGTGCAGCAATTTGAGCGAACCCTTGTAAATCTCCTTTACCTATAAATTTGGCAGTTTCGCCAACTAGCCACGCTATAATCGGCCAAAATATGGTAAATACTACGGTACAAGCTAATGCTTTACCGATGGTTTGTTTTTGGGGACGGAGGTAGGGTAAGATTTGCCAGTATGTCGATCGAGTTTTCAAGATATTTTGCCCTCGCAAATTCTGTTTTTGGGGATCTCTGCAATAATATTCAAACTTCGATCCCCCCTAACCCCCCTTAATAAGGGGGGGACAAGATTATTATTCAAAGTCCCCCTTTTTAAGGGGGATTTAGGGGGATCTCTGCGTAAGTCATAGAGATATCGGAGCCAGAATATGATAACAGCGATCGGGCAAATCTCAACAATCATTCTTCACCGAAAGCACCCGGGATACAAACCCCCCGGATTCATCCGTGGGGTTATATCAATTCCGGTTACACCGTTCGGGATGGGGAGTGGTCCGTTGGGAGTAGTCCGTTGGGGAATGTGGAATTATTGACCTTGACTTTATCATTCCTATGCAACCGGAAACGATATTAATTGTCCAATTCTTCAATCTAAAATCTAAAATCTAAAATCTAAAATCATTCTTGAGCGTCTGCATGAGTCGCCTGTACCTTAGCCCCCGCGACAACTGCACCCCGAAAGGCGGCTGACTGTCCGGGTGCAAGAGTAACTGGTTGAGCGTAGATAAATCCGTTGTCAATTAAATTGCCTGACTCGTCCAAAACTTCATAATTGACTTTGACATTCTTGATTGTTTTGCAGCCTTGATTAAGCACTTGACCGCTAAAAAAGTTGCCGTCATAATTTGCCGCCGCAATTGACACTTTTGCAGAAATGTTGGAACCGGGAATGCAAGTTTGGGAAGTTCCAGAAGCTGGCTGTTTATCGCACAACTTGCCCAAGTCTACGGTTTTGCCGTCGGGGGTTTTGATGTAGCAAAACGGCTCGTCAACTGGTGAGTTTTGAGCCATTGTATTTGTAGTGTCTGCAAGCAAAGGGCGAGCCGAGAGCGGCGACATTAGAAAAGTTGTTGATAAAGCTACTGTTAAATATAAAAAAATCATGTTTGTTTGGGCATTGTTTGAAATTCATTCTACAATATAAGTCACCTAAAATTTTGGCTAGCATATCTATATTTATGGTACGCCACCCTCAAGCTGCATTGTGCTATGATAAGACATCAAAATTGAGAAAGTAAAGTAAAGTCATGGTCGTTACTCAAGATAACCCAGGACAAAAAACCTTAGAACTGATCGTAACTTGGGAGAAGTTGCCAGACGACTTCCAATTAGAAGAAAAACCAGTGGAGAATACAGGTCAACCGCTAATTGCTGGAGCACTGCGAGAAATCTTAGAACTGAGAGGATTTATCGGGCCACAAATGCTGATAGCCAGCAATTTCGGCATTTGCGCTACTGTCAACGGCGAGTTAGTAATCAAAGCACCAGATTGGGTTTATGTACCGTCGGTACTGCCCGCCGAATCGAGAAGAGACCGCAAAAGTTATACCCCAAACTTGGAAGGAGAAATCCCGACCCTTGTCATGGAATTCTTGTCGGAAACAGACGGCGGCGAATATTCTGTAAAACGTACTTTTCCTCCGGGAAAGTGGTTTTTTTACGAACAAATTCTGCGCGTACCAACTTACATCATTTTTGACCCAGAAACTGGCTTGCTGGAAGTATATCGCTTACAAAATGGCAACTACGAATTAGAATTTCCCGACGCGGAAGGTCGTCACTGGATGGCAGATTTTGGTTTGTATTTAGGAACGTGGCGAGGGGAGAAAGAACAGCGTACAGGCTATTGGTTGCGCTGGTGGGATGAAGCAGGAAATCTGCTTTTATGGGGTGTAGAACAGTTAGCAGCAGAGTGCCAGCGGGCCGATCGCGAACGTGAACGGGCCGATCGCGAACGTGAACGGGCCGAACGACTGGCTGAATATTTGCGCGATCGGGGAATTAACCCGGACGAGATTATTGGATAAGTTGTATGCCCTAGTTGTACGCCCTATCTGTAGGGACACGGCAATGCCGTGTCCGCAATTACTCCATATTATCTAATACTGGGCTTTCTATTCCCAAGATTTCGCGCTCCGGGAACTTTTCGGCTGGGACGGCGAATGTTCAAACTGCTCGCAGTTCGAGCATTCAAAGTATCAGCAGAAGCTATCAAACCCAAATCTTGCAAAATTTCAACAGCCGCCCTTTGTCCAGTTTCGCAGCCGCCTTCCATGTAACCTTGATTTTCCAGCGAAGTGTGTTCCCCGGCAAAATATAAATTGCCAACTCGTTCGCCTTCTACGCCGTACATTTGCGTCCACTGTCCGACTAAATAGCAGGAATAAGAACCTTTGAAAAAGCGTTCTCCCTGCCAATAAGCTCGCACAGCTTTGCCCGATCGCAAATTTCTCACTCCGGGAAAAACTCTTTCAAATTGGTTCAAAAATCTTTGTGCTTGGTCTTCAGGAGTTCCGGCACCGATCGACAAACCCTGCTTTCCTCCTCTAAAATTAGTTATCAAACCGTTACCAGTAGGAGCAAAAGGTGTAGGTTCCCAGCTATTTTGGAATCCTAAATCGCTATAAACAGAAGCAGTCGATCGATAAACTTCCCGCCAAATTCGGCTGCGGTAGCCAGTAATTAACTTAGAATTAGTACCGTAACCCAACTGCTCGATAGCCCTGCGCTTTGATTGGGGCAAAGGTACGTTAATTTTAACGTCTCGCAGAGTGCTGAACGGCAAAGTTAACAAAACTCGCTCGTAAGTGCGATCGAAGGCGCTTTGTCCCGATCGCAAATTTACCCGATAGCGGCCATCCGGCAAAAGAGTAATCGCTTCCAAAACCGTCCCCGCCTCGATCGAACCAGACAATTGACCCGCCAAACGGTTGATAATTTGACTATTACCGCCGTCAATTTGATAACGCTGATCGCTGTTGCCGTACAATTCAAAGCTGTCAGGTTCAGAACCGATTAAAAACAGCAGATTTAACGCCGACTGTTCGTCGGGATCTCGACCGTATTCTCCCGTATAAGCAATGCGGAGTAACTGCCGGACAATCGTGCTAGTCTCAGCTTGGTCTACATATTCAGCGATCGAAAGATTGTCCAATCTTTCCGCTGCTTCTGTAAAATCAAGATAGCTAATTTCATCGCCAACCGCCTGCAAATCAGCACTAATTTTACTAGCTAGTGGCGCAAAATCTGCGATTAATTGCTCAAGAGAAAAGCGGCGCCCTTGAAAGAAAAAAGTATCCTTCACCAGTCCCCGCTGCACTTCGAGGACATCAATCGCCCGCAGGCCCAATTCCGACGCCAGGGAAATCAAAGTAGTGTGGCCGGTGTCAATAAATTCTGCCCCCAACTCCGCATAAATTTGCGTTCCAGCCACCTTTGGAGCAGTGCGAATGCGCCCCCCCACGCGGTTAGTTGCCTCGATTATATCGGCACGCACGCCCGCTTGGCGCAAGCGATAAGCCGCCGTCAAACCCGCAATCCCTGCACCCACAACCAAAATAGGCGATCGTCCGCCCTGTTGAGCAAAAGCTCCCCCTCCCTCCCTGGTAAAAGTCGCAGCAGCGACAGCTCCTGCAGCAGCTAAGCCCCCGTGCAGCAAGCGGCGCCGAGATATGGGAGAATTGGGAATGGGAGCAGTCAGCATCCCCAGCAGTTCATCAGCCGGAATGCCCGTTTCCCTTGATTTCTGGGCAATAGTCGCAGCGCGGCGCAGCATTGCCATCAGTGCAGATTTAGCCATAATTAAGACATCCTCACAAAACTTTGATGTAAACTAGATTCTCGATCGTGCACTTTCCAGACTAAAGCCCAGAGAGATTTTTTTAATAATGCTAACCCTCAGAACACTGTTCGACAGCAAATTTTATCTCGAAAACAACCCAGATGTCGCCGTAGAAGTTGCCAGAGGCACGGTATCGAGTCCTTTCGATCACTACCGAAAAATTGGCAAATTTGAAAATCGCGACCCGAATGCCCTGTTCGACTCCAGCTATTATTTAGACACCAATACAGATGTAGCAGTATCAGCCAAACTCAACGGCTTTTCAGCCGCCGACCACTTTATCAGATTCGGTCAATTTGAACGACGCAACCCCAACCCTTTCTTTGATATTGGTTTTTATCTAGCAAGCAACCCAGACGTTCAGATAGCAGTCCAAACAAATCAATTTACCCCATTTGAACACTACTTCAAAGTCGGTCAATTAGAAAACCGCAAACCCAGCGTTTTCTTCGATCCCAGCTTTTATCTAGAAAAATATCCGGTGGTAGCAGCAGCAGTCCAAAGCGGCGCAGTTAAAAGTGCGATCGACCACTACATTCAATTCGGTCAACAAGAAGGACTGTTGAGCACTCTCCCCGATCCCGCCGAGAATTTGAACGCAGCAAAAAGCCTGGGCATTCTCGGACAAATTCAAACAGCGAGAGATTTTGTGGGTTCTGCTGAACCAGCCGACATTTACAGTTTCATCCTCAATACTCCCAGCATTTTCAGTGTAACTGTTGACGGTTTGAGTGCCGATGTTGATATAGAATTAATTCAGGATATCAACGGCAACGGCGCAGTTGGATTAGACGATATTATTGCTTCGTCTAACAATTTAGGCACAGCATCAGAAACAATTGTCAGCAATGGGCCTTTGCCGGCGGGGACTTATTTCGTCCGCGTTTCTCAATTTCAAGGCGATACAAATTATGACTTGAGATTGCTATCCACTCCCTCAGTAATACCGCCCCAAACTTAAAATCAAATTAACATATATAGCAAGCCTAAATCAGTCAAACAAACGCACACTTCTCCTCACTTCTCCTCTCTTCCTTCGCGGTCTTCGCGCCTTCGCGGTTCGTAAAAAAAAATCTGGTTTACAAATGATTTAGACTTGCTAGAAAACAGGCTGCAAAAAGGGCGAGCGACAATGTGCCCAGGTTTCACTGATTAGTTTTTTCCCCTAGGAGAGGGCAAAGATTGAACAGGTGTCGGAGGCCAATTAGAGCGACTTCTGGTGAGAGTAGTAGACACCAAAGCATAGCCCAAAACAGCAGGAAGGACGATCGCACTCAGAAACACGATCGCCGCCGCCCAAGTCATCGCATTCGAGAGCGGGCCGTAATGAGTGCGGTAAGGGTCAAACGGCGGTAAATTCGGCCTCGGGGCGTCCCGCAGGGCGATCGGACGTTTGAACCGCACCCGCCTGTCGTCGAGCTTTTCGAGCAAAATCCAGCCAAATTCCTCTTCTTCGCGGCACAGCTTGTGAAAAATCGCAGGATTGCGAAACAAATCGCTGCTAGCCCGCACAATCTTGTACTCCCAAACCTTCAAATTAACAGGATTGGGAGCCGATTTGGGATTGCCATTCGAGGGCGCATTTTCAGGCGCATCAACATTATCCTCTTGAGATTCGTACCGAGTCAAAACTTCCTCCTCCTCGTCGTATTTTTGCCCCGCCGCCAATTGCTCGTGGCTCACCAATACACCCGCGAGTGCCGCCTCCAAGCCGAGACTGCCAACCATCAAACTCCAAATCAGAATTTCAACCATAAAAGGAGTTAAAAGTTAAAAATCAAAAACTAAAAAGACTCGCTTTTAACTTTCAATCTTTAATTTTCAAATAGCCTTCCACCAGACAATCTGCACCCACCGTGCGCCAAGAAACCCGCTCTAAAGTCAAAGCATCAGTCATGGCGGAAAACCCCAAATCTCCCACAGGAGTTGGAGCTCCTTGGCCGCCGACAATTTTAGGAGCAATAAAAGCCATAATTTTTTGAACGGCACCCTCAGCAATTGCCCTCGCCGCCAAAGTGCCGCCGCACTCCCAGAGTACAGAAAGAAAAGATCGATCGTACAAATAAGCCATAACATTAGTCGGTGTCAGCGGCGAGATCTCCACAACTTCCACCCCTTTGGCGATCAAAAATTCCTGAAATTCCGGGTTAACCCCAGGCTCAGTCAGCACCAAAGTAGCCGCCACAGAGGTTTCCCACAACCAAGCCGACTTCGGCAAATCGAGAGTGCGGCTCATCACCACCCGCAGGGGATTATTCCTATCAGGTTGGTGACTCGTCAGTAGGGGATTGTCCAGACGCACTGTATTTCCCCCAACAATCACAGCATCGCAGCCGACGCGCACCCGGTGTACCTCGCTCCGAGCCTCCTCGCCTGTCACCCAAGCGCTGTGGCCGGTACTGGTAGCAATTTTACCGTCCAAAGTCATCGCATATTTCAAAATTCCCAAAGGCCGGCGGTACAAAATCCGGTGCACGAAAGCCTCGTTGAGTTTTTGGCAAGCTTCCCCTTCTACCGAGGCCACCACTTCAATGCCAGCCTCTCGCAACCGGGCCAGCCCAGTGCCAGCTACCAAAGGATTCGGATCGACCATGCCAGCCACTACTTTTGCCACCTTGGCCTTAACTAAAGCTTCGGAACAGGGAGGAGTCCGCCCGTAGTGGTTGCATGGCTCCAGGTTCACGTAGACAGTCGCTCCTTCGGCGAGTTCCCCCGCTTCCCGGAGCGCAAAAACTTCGGCGTGAGGTTGACCGGCACCGGGATGAAACCCTTCGCCGACAATCTTGCCGCCTCGGACAATTACAGAACCGACGAGGGGGTTGGGTGCGGTTTTGCCGAGAGCGCGGCGAGCCAATTCTATGCAGCGGCGCATCATGGCTCGATCGAACTCTTGAACTTCGCTGTTTTCCAGTTGTTTTGTACCTTGCTGCTGTCGGTTAGCTAAGCTGGCGATCGCGGACGCGTCCGCCGGAAAAGTTTCCATGAGATTTTGGTATTGTAAAACTTCATTGAGTTTATAAGCAATTATAAACAATAATGGTATTATATTGTTGTGAGTGTTGAACAAGGAATACGCACAGCCTAAAGAACGGAAGTCTCAAATGCAACTAACAGAGAGGCACATCATTAAATCGACGGAACACCGTTTCGCCCAAATTGACGAACTAGCCTTTAAATCTAAGAACCTCTACAATGCCGCTAATTACGTCATTCGTCAGAGTTTTCTTTATGGATGGGGCTATGTCAATTACAACGAAATGAACGGTTTGATGAAGTCTCACGAAGCATACAAGGCTTTA
>NZ_JANMZH010000201.1:0-1609 GCF_031383065.1 Microcoleus sp. OTE_8_concoct_300
TCACCAGAAAACGAGCGAGAAGCCCCTGGCTTTAGACATGGGGAGGAAAGCGGCTGCGACTTCAGTCGCCTTGAATCAAAATCCATAGGAATAGCCACCTTTTTTGTGAATAGATTGGCAATATTTATGACTAATTCCTGCTACTCTTCCCTTCATTGTGGCGATGTCGAACGAACCGGATGCACGGCAAAGAACTCGTCCCACGTAGGAACCGACTTTTTTACCTGCGGTGACTGTCGCGCCAACGATATCGCCAGTTTGAAAACCAAAATGGATTTGCTTTTTTGATCTATGTCGAATTGGGAAGCCAAACCGATCCGTGCCACACATTTGTCGAGTACCGTGTCCTGCTGCTTTTATTAGCAGCGGTTGAGAAGTCAGCACCTTTAATTCTTCGACTTTACCTACGCAAGCAGCATCTAACCAGTGAGATTTCGGTAACTGCAAACGGGTGCGATTGAATTTTGTCAAGCCGCCACTACCAGTAGAAACTGGTAAACCAGTCATACGGAGTCGATTAAATAACGCCCAGCGAGTCGAATTAACGGCTGCTGCGTCTTTTAATGGACGTTTTGCTTGAGACAGGATCTTTTTCAAGACATCTGGCTTCTTAGAGAGGAATTGCTCAATGTCTTGAGTTCCTTTCTTGAAATTGCATTTTTCACAGGCAAGGCAAAGATTAGAAATACGATTAGATCCGCCTTTGGCTTTGGGATGAATGTGTTCGACTTGTAGCGGTGTATCCGTAACTCCACAATACGCGCACTTTCTATCCCATTTATTTAACAAATATTCGCGGATCTCGTAACCACATAAAACGCCTTGCTGATACTCCAGTCCACTAATCTCTGGATTTTCTAGTTGTTGTAAGTCAAATCGCACAAGTTCTTGAGCAATAGAACCAATGGGAGCGACTTTCATCAATCTAGTTGCCCAGGTTAGGGTTGTCTCAACGCGATGTTGTAGGCTTGGAGCCAGCCACCCTTTCGGGCGAGTTCTATTTAGAAATCTCGCTTTTCGATAGCGAGTATGGCGGTTTCTCCTGCTCCTACGCAGTGAACGGCGAGACTCCAAGCTGGCTTTAATTGATTGACCTCGGTGAGTCAGTTCTGCACCAAAAATTACGCTTTCTCCTTGCAGTAATGCAATTCCCGTGGTTTTGGAGCCAGGGTCTAATTTGAGAGTAATTGGTTCTTGCGGTACTGTTACCTCTACCTTGAGAATTATCGTGAATGGATATCTTTTAAAAACAGCAGCTTTGCCAGTGGTTAGCAATTTGCGAGCCAATCCTGGGCGGATTGCATTGAGCGGTCGTTTGTGGCTATCAAGTACAAAAACGAAATTAGACATAAAGTCCTCCATTACTGGGTAAAGTTCGCTTCGAGAATGTTTCATGAGCTTGTTATGCCAAAAGCACTGGTTTAACCCCGTTAATCCTGTTTAACTTTTAGCGATAGAGCGGAAAACTAGCGTCGCATTTTCCGGTATCGTGACTCAAAAAACGTAGGTCTAATCCTGTCTCTGGTAAGGTTCGGGCTTTCTTCTTGCACCGCTCGGAACGAGCCGGACTTCCCAAAAGCCCCCGCTTTTAAGCGTGGGGTTCCTTACG
>NZ_JANMZH010000226.1:0-1441 GCF_031383065.1 Microcoleus sp. OTE_8_concoct_300
CGACCTCCGGCGATCACTCCGGCCGGAGTAGGATTGACAACCAGGAATCGACTCAATTAATCAGTAAATTATGGCACCAGAGGCGAGTGAGGAACTAGGACGGCAGAATGGGCAGTAGCAGAACTACAATTTGCTTGTCACGGCGACAAACGTCGCCAGAAAAGGCTGGCGCGTATTGTGTCGGACTTAGCCTCACAGCCCCATGCCACTGTGCCACAAGCATCAGGGGATTGGGCAGCCACCCAAGGGGCTTATGACTTTTGGTCATCTCCACGAGTCTCGTCAGATGCGATTCGCCAAGCCCACCAAAGAAGTACCACCGAACGAATCAAATTACATCCCATGGTTCTGGCGATTCAGGACACCACAGAACTGAATTTCACCCACCACAAGAGCAAGAAAGGAATGGGACACGCTCGATAGTGCCACCAGTCGGGGTCTGAAAGTTCACTCAGTATTTTGTAGCTCTGCCAATGGAGTACCATTAGGAGTGTTGCACCAACAAGTATGGGCGCGAGATCCTGCGACTATTGGTCAGAAGCATTCCAGGAATCAAACCGAAACCAAAGACAAAGAAAGCCAGCGTTGGTTAACAGCTGTTGATCGGACCGAGAAGGTGATGCCAGAATCGATTACTGTACTAACGGTGGCCGCGCGCGTTGCCGACATCTATGACTTTTTAGCGACTGAAAGACCAGAGAATTCTCAGTTGTTAATTCGCGGCTATCACAACCCTCAGGTCAAAAACTCTGATGGTACAAAAGAAGTCCTTCGACTACAAGGTTCGCTCGCCCAAGTACCGAGCGCGGGACAACTGGACTTGGAATTGCCAGCTAATCCGCAGCGATCAGCTCGTAAAGCGACTCTGAACCTGCAGGCTACAACAGTCGAAATTCTACCTCCTCAAAGCCACCCTCGCCACCAAAATTTACAGCCACTGCGAGTGCAAGTGATTCTGGCTTGTTAAGAAAACCCGCCAGCCACAGAGAAGCCTGTGAGTTGGTTATTACTGACCACCTTGCCGATTAATGGTTTTGAAGATATTGTGCAGTGCTTGCGCTGGTACAGTTACCGTTGGTTAATCGAACGCTATCATTACGTTCAAAAAAGTGGCTGTGGTTTAGAACAGCTACAATTGGAAACTGCCGAGCGCATCGAACGGGCAATATCTACTTACACAATTGTGGCATGGCGGTTATTGTGGATGATTTACGAATCTCGTCATCATCCTGATACTTTGGCGGACACCATTCTGGAAACCCATGAATGGCAAGCACTTTACTGCACCATTCACTCAACTCCGAACCCCACTGAATCACCCCCAACTTTAAGTAATTGTATTCGTTGGATTGCGAAACTAGGTGGATTTTTGGGACGTAAAGGAGATGGTGAACCGGGTGTCAAGACCCTTTGGCGAGGATGGCAACGTTTGCATAACATT
>NZ_JANMZH010000244.1:0-2300 GCF_031383065.1 Microcoleus sp. OTE_8_concoct_300
GCCTGAACGGCCAAGGTTGGCTTTAGCTTGGGTACGAAATTGGTTAAGTGTTGTCTCCGACGCATAGTAGACCTCAACTTTGACGTTGTGACTTCTCAGTAAGGCTGCTAATTCATCAAGAGTCATCCCCGAAAAAGTGACTGCATAAGAAGAACGGATATTCTGGGTTTGACCGTCAAAAAAGGTGTCTTGGGTTAGGGGACGATATTCGTGTCTTTTGCTGCCGAGTGCATTCAGAACCGTCACACTGCTAGCCACACCACAATAGGCTGGACGTTTTTGGGTTTCAATGTGGGCGCTAAGCGGTTGAAAATCCTGTTTGATCTTGCTCTGGTTCAGTAGCTGTTGTCCTTCGGGTGATTCTAGAGAAACCAAAGTTTTGGGGAGTGGTAGTCGGTCAACAGAAGGTGGCGAGAAGGCTTTCCAGGTAAAAACGCTTAAACCTGTGCCGAAGATTAGTAGAATACCCCCTCCAGCTTTTATTAGTCGCCCTCGCCATCGGTGATTCCCAGACTTTTGATTTAAGTCCATATCTTCATCTCTCTCAAGAACAGTGGTTTGAAAAAAGTCTTAGTCAGAATTGGTCGTTGGATAATTAAACTTTACAACGTCTAAATCTTGCCATCGGGTTAGTAGCTCTGGTAACTATCGCCTTTGCTTTGGACATCATTATTATAGCAAGTCTTTTCCTTGTTAAAATTTCATTATAATTCAGCAAAAATATTATTTTTATAAAGCGGTCTGAAAAACTTGGATTCTGTAATATAATTTGGAAATCTCTGCCTGGGAGCAAGATTGCATCATGCCACCAATGCCAACAGTCACAGTCAAATCAGGATACAAGCCACAATCTATCGATACCAGCATTGAGGCGGATGTGCTGATGTTTCAGCTATTGCGACAGTTAACGCCCCAACAAAAAGTACAGCGGACTTGCGCTTTCAATCAAGCGGTGCGAAGGCTGGCAATATCGGGAATAAAGAACCAGTATCCCAATGCTACTGAGGCAAAAGTTCGGCAAGAATTTATTAAAAGGTGCTTGGGAGCTGAGTGGATAAAAGTTTTATCAGACAGTAAAGATTGGGGTGAACTCGTGATTGCAGATCCGATCGAATTAGCGCAAAAAATAGCCAGCATCTTGCTACCGCTGAATATTCCTTATGTGGTTGGCGGTTCCGTGGCAAGTTCGCTGTTGGGAGAGAACAGGTCTACGCAAGACTTGGACTTAGTGATTGACCTGGAAGCGCAAACAGCACAGAGACTAATTGATGCCATGTCAGGCGAGTTTTACATAAGCGAGTCGGCTGTGACTGAAGCAATTGCCAAGTCAAAAGCAGCACCCCGCGAATCATCGTTCAATGTCATCTATTTGCCTTCTATGGAGAAAGCGGATATTTTTGTGATGGGCAGCGATGACCCTTTTTCGGCTTCGGTGATGAGTCGTCGCCAACTTTACCCTGTTAGCGGTTTAACAAGGGAGGGAATCTACATCTACTCGCCCGAAGATATCGTCCTGCAAAAACTCAGTTGGTACAAACTAACTCCCGGCGGTTCTCAAAAACAATGGAGGGATGTGTTGGGAGTTTTGAAAGTGCAAGGGGAACGACTCGATCGAGCTTACTTGAACCAGTGGGCTGTTACACTCAAACTAACAGATTTGCTCTCTGGAGCGTTGCTTCAATCAGGATATTAAGCGTCGGTAATTTAGAATGAAACAAAACAAACAACAGCTTGCTATTGCCAATAAAATCAAAAAATGGATTCAAACTACCCAAGAAGTTGAAAAAGCTCGACTTGCCATACCGATAACCAGGCTGACGAGTATCAAAAGTCTGTGCGTTGATGAAGTCGCTGCCGAAAAGTTTGGACTCTACATTGCTCAACGGGTGCAACAGCAGATAAATCAGGCAACTTGTCCCGAACATTTCACCAGTGAAGAATGGGCACAGCAACAACAGTTAGTGAATGAGGCAATCACACTGATGCAAAGTTACTTAGAAAGTCCTAGTTACGAAAGCAGGCAATTTCTCAGAAACTTATTGAGAGACATTGATGGCTTGCAAGGGGATGACTACCGTAATTTTAGGTGGGCAACGGTGCGCTTTGTCCGCAGCGGAGATTTATTAAAGCTAGAGTATGCACTGCGGTGTTTCGTAGAGACAGATTTTCCCTATTGGGCTTACAAACTAGCTAGAGAATATGTAGAGCGTTATGGTTTGCAGTCTGGTTCAGGTATCGTGGCTGAATCAATACCCATGTTGTTGGAGGTAGCAGAATTTTGGTGTCAGTATTATTTCGAT
>NZ_JANMZH010000275.1:0-58980 GCF_031383065.1 Microcoleus sp. OTE_8_concoct_300
TGTTCTGTACAAACCTCTCTTGATTCGCTTACCGCTAAATGCGACATCATCAGTGCCAGTATGCCCGTACACAGGAATCGGATCTAGATTCAGGAAGTTCGACTTAGATGTGTAAGATTCTTCTTGCACGAGCACCTTAATTCCAACCAGTCGAGCTTTGTATTCCAACATCTCAATTAGTCGAGCATGAGGAATGCTGACAAAATTTTGATTGGTTTGCTTCCCCAAATCAATTTCCCTTTTCCATTGTGCATTTTTACCAATTACTAGCGTCCCAATTTGTTTGGCTACCACAAAATCGACTATTAGCCGACTGGTATGATGCAAGTAATTATCGACTTTTTGATTGCGACAGCGAGTTAAGCGCTGAATGCGGGGCGAACTCTTGCGACTTCCTTTTAACTGAGATTGTAAATGTGCTTTACGTTTGTTGTAGAACTGATTGATTGATTTCAATGGTCGCCCGTTAATCAGGAGAGGAACAAAACCTGGCTGATTTGAAGTTAACGCCACTACATTATTCAGTCCTAAATCAATACTACCTATAAATTCATCGTCGCTGATGGTGGGCTCCGGTTCATCATATATTACCTCAATTACATAAGCATCGCATTTGGGAACCAATCTAACTTGGCAAATTCTATCGGGCTTTATTTGGGTCTTAATTGAGAGATTAGTACCCGAAAGCTTGATAATTCCTTTCTTCAATTGCTTGCTACTAATCGCCTGAATCGTATAGACAAGAATATTCCGACCCTTGGTTTTATCTTTGTACTTCGGTAGCTTCGGGCGACCAGTGAATTTAGAAGAATCAATTTTGTAAGCTTTGACTGCTTCAAAAAACGATTTCCAATTCTTGTCCAATATCATCAGTATTTGCTGACCAACTTTAGCTGGTAAAGCCTTGTATGTTTGATGAGACTTCATCAAACGGTTCATTTCGTTGTAGTTGATGTAACCCCATCCATAGAGAAAACTCTGACGAATGACGTAGTTAGCGGCATTGTAGAGATTTTTGGATTTAAAAGCTAATTCATCAATCAGTGCGAAACGGTGTTCCGTAGATTTAATGATGTGCCTTTCTGTTAGTTGCATTCAAACTCTCGATTCGTAACGAGCGAAACAATTTCATTTAACTCTCCTCACTAGATGATACTACTATTGTTTATTGATGCTTACAATCTTAATGAAGTTTTATAATACGTCAAATTGTCGGTCAAAACAGAAGTTGCGTTTCCATGCCGCGCGGTGCAAATACCCTGCAACTGCGAACAAGTTAATTTGTCCGTCGATCGAGGGACAATCTCTTGACAAATTGTGTTTTATAGTGTAAGGGGAAATGGAACGATTAAGACAGCACCCTCATCTCCTGAGCGAAAGCATCCAGGATACAAGCCCCCGAATTTATCCGTGGGGTCAATGCTTCAATCTAAAATCTCAAATCTCAAATCTCAAATCGATTGACGACGCCCAGGGTAGTTCGGTTTCCACGACCTCACCTCAGACCGAAAGCATCCAGGATACAAGCCCCCGGATTCATCCGTCCAGAAATAAAAAACCTGTATCCGATGAAACTTGCCCCCCGAATTTATCCGTGGGGTCAATGCTTCAATCTCAAATCTCAAATCTCAAATCTCAAATCGATTGACCGCCGCAGCATGGCCGGGATTCCTCACCACACAAAAACAAGTTACAATTACGTTAAGATTGATGAACATAATTAAAAATTCCCCAGTCATAGGGACTAAAGAATAGGAGGATCGACCTCGGTGAATAAACGGTGGAGAAACGCTGGCCTGTACGCACTGCTGGCTATTGTAGTCATTGCCTTAGCAACGGCATTTTTTGACAAACAGCCCCCAAGTAGGGACGTTTGGAAGTACAGTCAATTCATTCAGGAAGTCGAAGGCAAGAGAGTAGACAAAATAAATATCAGTTCTGACCGCAGCAAAGCTCTGGTTACAGCTCAGGACGGCAACAAGGTAATCGTTAACCTGCCGAACGACCCCGAACTGATCAACATCCTGACCAAAAATAACGTAGATATTTCAGTTCTGCCCCAAAGCGACGAAGGCTTTTGGGTAAAAGCCCTCAGCAGCCTGTTCTTCCCGATCCTGCTCTTGGTGGGACTGTTTTTCCTGGTGCGGCGCGCCCAAAACGGGCCCGGCAACCAAGCCATGAACTTCGGCAAATCCAAAGCTAGAGTCCAAATGGAGCCGCAAACTCAGGTGACTTTCGGCGACGTGGCCGGCATCGAACAAGCCAAGCTAGAGCTCGCAGAAGTCGTGGACTTCCTGAAAAATGCAGACCGCTTCACCGCAGTCGGAGCAAAAATCCCCAAAGGTGTGCTGCTGGTCGGCCCTCCCGGAACTGGCAAAACCCTGCTCGCAAAAGCAGTGGCTGGAGAAGCAGGCGTTCCCTTCTTCTCGATTTCCGGTTCAGAATTTGTGGAAATGTTCGTGGGTGTCGGTGCTTCCCGCGTCCGCGACTTGTTTGAACAAGCTAAATCGAACGCTCCTTGTATCGTATTTATCGATGAAATTGACGCGGTAGGCCGCCAGCGGGGCGCGGGTTTGGGCGGTGGTAACGACGAACGGGAACAAACCCTGAACCAGTTGCTGACCGAAATGGACGGCTTTGAGGGCAATACTGGCATCATTCTGATTGCTGCCACAAACCGCCCCGATGTGCTCGATGCGGCGCTGCTGCGTCCGGGTCGCTTCGATCGCCAAGTTGTAGTCGATCGCCCCGACTTCGGAGGCCGCCTAGAAATTCTCAACGTTCACGCCCGCGGCAAAACTTTGTCGAAAGACGTGGACTTGGAAAAAATTGCCCGCCGGACACCGGGTTTCACAGGTGCGGATTTGGCCAACCTGCTCAACGAAGCAGCAATTTTGGCCGCCCGTCGCAACTTGACCGAAGTCTCGATGGATGAAGTCAATGATGCGATCGACCGCGTGCTCGCCGGCCCGGAAAAGAAAGACCGCGTGATGAGCGAAAAGCGCAAAACTTTGGTAGCTTACCACGAAGCCGGTCACGCTTTAGTCGGTGCCCTGATGCCCGATTATGACCCCGTGCAGAAAATTAGCATTATCCCCCGCGGCCGCGCTGGCGGTTTGACTTGGTTCACACCAAGCGAAGATCGTATGGATTCTGGCTTGTATTCTCGCTCTTACTTGCAAAATCAAATGGCGGTAGCTTTGGGCGGCCGCATTGCTGAAGAAATTGTCTTTGGCGAAGAAGAAGTAACAACCGGTGCCTCGAACGACTTGCAGCAAGTGGCAAAAGTGGCGCGCCAAATGGTGACTCGCTTCGGAATGAGCGATCGGCTAGGTCCTGTGGCTCTCGGTCGCCAACAAGGCAATATGTTCATGGGTCGCGATATCATGGCCGAACGCGATTTCTCCGAAGAAACCGCAGCGACGATCGATGATGAAGTGCGTTTGTTGGTAGAGCAAGCTTACCGCCGCGCTAAAGATGTACTCGTCGGCAACCGCCACGTCCTTAATGCTTTGGCAGATATGCTAGTTGAAAAGGAAACTGTGGATGCGGATGAATTGCAAAATTTGCTGGCCAACAGCGATGTCAAGATGGCGACGATCGCCTAATCGATTTTAGATTTTAGATTGGGGATTTTAGATTTAATCTAAAGTTTGAAATCGATAATTGGGGTGATTCTGGGATTGTCAGGAATCGCCCCGATTTTTTTGTGGGCACACAGGAAGCAGCGAAAAAAAGCATTGGAGTAGCAAACCATGATCGTCACTGAAGATAGAGCGCGTGAACTTGCACTTGATTGGGTAGAAGCTTGGAATACTCATAACCTCGATCGAATCATGTCCCATTACGCAGAAGATGTAATTCTGATATCGCCTGTAGCAGCGCAACTGCTAAACGAACCATCTGGGACAGTGACAGGCAAAGAAGCGCTACGACACTACTTCAAAAAGGGGCTGGAAGTTTATCCTGACCTCAAGTTTGAGTTGCTTGATGTGATGTGGGGAGTTTCCAGTGTTGTCCTTTACTACATCAACCAAAAAGGCACGAAGGCAGGTGAGTTTATGGAAGTCAGTTCAACCGGAAAAGTGACTAAAGTTGTTGCTCATTACAACGGGTAGAGCGAGGTTATGCAAATGGCGGTAATATGGATGGCAGAACCGAGCGATGCTGAGGCTTTACTTACTCTATAGCGATCCTCGCATCATTTGTGAATTTCTTACTCCCTCCCCGCGAGTTTGGGGAGGGCTGGGGTGGGGTAAAAAATTTACGACTCATTTAGGATTGCTATAGCTAGCGAGTCAAACGCAGTGCAATCGCCTGTGGTGTAAAGAAAATAACGCAATTTTAACCGCCCCCTTAAAAACCCACCTCCGTGGGTTTTGTTTGTATAGACGCGGTTTCAACCGCTCGGTATTCCGATATGAACTGTATTGAATTATCTGGGGACAAAATCAGTTAGCATGAATCATCAATCTTGGTTGACACTACTAAAAAAACACCGGGCGATCGCAGTCATCCGTTCCTCGGAAAAGGAAATTGCTTGGCAGATGGCATCATCGGTAGCAGCAGGCGGAATCCAGTTTATTGAAATTACGTGGAACACCCACAAAGCCGCTGAATTAATTGCCGAACTCCGCTCGGAATTCCCTAGTTTTAGTATTGGCACTGGCACTTTATTAAACTTAGAACAGTTGCAGGAAGCAATAGACTGTGGCGCTCAATTTCTGTTTACTCCGCACGCCGATGTAGCGATGATTAAAACAGCAGTTGACGCCGGAGTGCCGATCGTCCCCGGTGCTTTTTCTCCCACGGAAATTGTGACCGCCTGGCAAGCAGGCGCTACCTGCGTTAAAGTGTTTCCGATATCGGCTTTGGGAGGCGCCGCCTACCTGAAAAGCCTGCAAGGCCCTCTGGGACACATTCCTTTAATTCCCACTGGCGGGGTGACGCTGGAAAATGCGAAAGTATTTATTGACGCCGGGGCGATCGCCGTTGGTTTAGCCGGAGACTTATTTCCTAAACACTTAGTGGAAAATCGAGATTGGCGGGCGATCGTCCAAATAGCCCGGAATCTCGCCCAAAACTTAACAACTTGTTAAGCCATGTTTCCAATCTCGAATCTAAAATCTAAAATCTAAAATAGTACCAGGTGCCAGGAATCAACAGCATTATGAAATCAACTTACTTTCGCCGCGCTGGAACTTTCTGTGCCGGCTGCGCCCTCACTTTTGCTGCATTCTGCGGCGGTTCCATGACCGCATTTGCCAGCCAACAGCACAACATAATTGCCAATAAAATTATGCAGTTGCAGCAATCGGGCCAGCGCTGGATTGAAATTGATTTATCAAGACAAAGGTTAATAGCTTGGGAAGGAAATACAGCAGTTTACGCAGTGGTTATTTCCAGCGGCAAATCATCGACTCCCACCCGCACGGGAACTTTTGCCGTTGAAACCAAGCACCGCGTTACTAGAATGACTGGACCCGACTACGACGTGCCCGACGTTCCCTATACAATGTATTACGACGGTGGCAATGCAATTCACGGCGCTTACTGGCACAATTTGTTTGGCAATGCAGTTACTCACGGCTGCACAAATGTAGCTGTCAATCACGCTAAATGGCTATTTGAATGGGCGTCGGTGGGAACACCCGTGGTGGTCCACAAATCTCAGGTTTAGGGCATGGCGCATGGGGAATTGGGCGAAGCGGAGGGATGGGGCTTGGGCATAGTCGAACGCTATTCAATCTGTTAGAACCCCGCCTTCTTAAAGAAGTCGGGGTTCTGCGTATTATGTTTTTTTAGGTGAGCTTACTTAACTGCTGCTTTCAAGCACAAGCCCAATTGTACCAAACATCAGTAATATCATGTCCGGTCGATTACCCGACCTCAGGTAGGGGCGGGTTCACTAAGAATATCTGCCAACAATCGACCATCTCAAAAACCCGCCCGGCCGGGATATTATGGTCAATCGATGGGACATGATATAAAGTCTAAGTTGATAAGTTATGATTGAGAAATAAAAAAGTTACATATGCCGTCGTCTCTCTACAGAATATGTACCGCATCAGCAACAGAGGAATTCATTTGAAATAAAAGAATATTTTGCTCTGTTTCACTATCAGGGTTATTACCCATCTTGCGTCGCCTTCTATAAAATCGGGATAACCGCCTATTTTATGACCGAAGGGGGGCGATATCTCTAAATACTGTTTCATGATGCGATCGTTATTGCTCAATAATTCATACAAATCTTCTCCTAAACCTTGACTAAATTGGTAGTCATCAGTACCAATCGGTGCATATTTTTTAGTAAATTGCAAGCTGTAATATCAAATCCGCTGGAATCGGAATCATACAGTAGCCAAAGCGAGCGTCTCCCTCGCTTTGGCTACTTATAGCGAGGGAGACGCTTGCACTGCAAGTCGAACAATTATGTATGATTCCGATTCCAGCGGAAACGATATGACCGAAAGCATCCAGGATACAAGCCCCCGGATTCATTCCTTCGCAGACTCAGGACCCAGAAATAAAAAACCTGTATCCGATGAAACTTGCCCCCCGAATTTATCCGTGGGGTCAATGCTTCAATCTAAAATCCCAAATCTAAAATCTAAAATCGATTGACCTCTTCCTTTGATTAATGACTGACGGGACATCCTCCTCTCGTTAAGTTTGTTAAGAAATTATTGGTGTCAAAGAAATGTTCTACAGACTCAATCTTTAAATCCTCTGTGACTTTAGCAATGCTAAGACCAATAACTTCAATAGTTTCTCCTGTCCCTTGATGATCTTTGTAAGCTCCACTAAAAACACCCCAGTGTCTCCACTTAAACACAACGCTAGGAGGCCCTGCAACGACTTCGACTAATTCCCAGTGAAAGCCATCGGGAAAAGCTGTGTGAAAGAGGTTGTAGGAGGATTTAAAGGTTTCATCAGAGGCGCGGTAGTAGTCTGAGTTTTCTAGAAAGAGATTATAGGTTCCCTGATCTACAACTTCTTGGGCTGTGTATTCTTTTCCTCCATTAGTGCTCATACGGAATTTATCCGTAACTACAGAGATCCATTGTTGGGGATTGGTTTTGAAGGATGCTTCCATTTCAAATGTTCTCACCAGGTTATAGGCGATCGCATTCAAAGACCCTTCGGCATGATTGTGTTTCCTTTCCTTTTCCAAGAAACCATTAGTGCGAGAATAGTCTGGACGATTCCCGTCCCGCTATTCTACTCCATCATCCTGTTTCAGAACTTCTTCTCTATCTTGCACCCAGAGGGGTAAACCGGGAGTGGTACTCATACGTGTTAATCTCCTAGGATTTAGGTTAATGAAAATCTTGATACTACAATGAAAGACTGACTGTTCTGATGCGAGAGTATTTTAAATAAAAGTGTATACGGACTGTTGTCGCCCTGTCAATCCTACGCAGCCATAAACCTAATTATCTGCATAGGTTGTCGTCTCTAATAGACATCTCCAAAAACTAACTAATTCCTAGGAAGATCCTGGGAACCGATGTCCAGAGGAAGAGCCTCGCTTTCTGAGCCGGAAAATTGGAGGCAGAGCCTCCAGATCTGCATTCCCAGGAAGAGTCGGGGAACCAGTAAACCAGTAATTTCTTAGTCCCCCTCTGATCGGACGAAAGTTTGACTCTATGCAGCGATTTCAAGATCCGAATTATCAACCAAATTATCTAAAGTCTATCCTTAACTTAGCTGCACCACTGGTTTATCCTCTAACAAAGTTTCATTGGTCAACAAATCTTCAACAGTAATCCGCAAAAAGCGCTGTTCGTCAACGCGGAACAAAACTTTTATGCGATCGCTCCCCGGATACCCTGGCGGCGTCAATTGAGCGATGCTGCGTGCTCCATCTTTGTCATTTAGTGGCTGTACCGATCTTTGACCCGCGAGTTGGCGAGTAATTAGCCTGTCGCCGTCAAAATATATCTCCGTGCCGCCAGTTTCCGCTCCCAATTCGCCGACAATTAATTCTATACTCGGCTGATTTTCTAAAGAAGCCCCCAAGACTAATTCTACCGGTTCGCTCATCGGATAAGACTGGCCGGATTTAATTAAACTGTGCCAACTGTGGCAATTTTCGCGCCGGTTCCAGTAGCGAATGCCGTAACTGTGATAGAGAAAATCTTTGATTTCTAGCCCTTGACTCACTTGCAGAGCACCTTGGGCGATCGCCTCAAAGGGTTTATCGCAGCGAATTTTTGCCGGATCGAAATATTGCTGCACCCAACCCTGAACAGCGGGAATTTTTACAGTACCACCAACTAGCAAAACTGCATCGATGTCGCCAATTTCTAAGCCTTGGCGCCGCCCTTGCTGCAATACTTGATTCATGCAGTCGTCGAGGTTGTCAAAAAACTCATGTTCGGCGAGAATAGATTCAAAGCGAGAGCGGTCTAATTCTAATTCGTAACTCTCAAGATTTTCGTCATCAAAATAAACCTCAACCGCCTGATTCACCAAAGACAACTGAATCTTTAACCGTTCTGCTAATCTTGTTGTTATCGGAGATTTTGGCATCCCTTTTGTTTTGAAAAAATAGTCAACCAGCCAATTATCAATATCAGAACCGCCCAAATTTTGTCCGGCTTTAGCCAAAACCCGGGCAACTTTTGTTTTTTGCGCTGAAGATTCAGCTAATAACTTTTCGCCCCACTTGAGAATAAAACCGAGGGGCTTTTTGTCCGAGGAAGCGTCCAAACGCACTAGAGAAAGATCGAGAGTGCCGCCGCCGAAATCAATGACTAACAGAATTTCGCGATCGGCCAAACCGTAACCCAAAGCAGCCGCCGTAGGTTCGTCCAACATCCGCACCTGTTCTACTTGCAGAGATTGAGACACTTTGCCCAACCAATGGCGGTAAGCTTCAAAACTATCTACCGGCACAGTAAAAATCAAAGAATCGATCGGCAAGGGCAGTTCGCGAATTGAGTTCACAATTTGGCTCAAATACCACTCACCTACTCGTTCAAAAGTAATAAGTTGCCCGTCAAGTTCTGGCACAAAACCCTGAACAGAAGTGCCAATTCCCCGCTTAAAATTGCGGAAAAACCGAGAATCTCCACTCAAATAAAAGCCTCTGTCGCGGACTTGCTGACCGAGTATTACTTTATTGGCAGCAGCGTCCTCAACGTAGAGTAAACTGGGAATTAGGGGCGGATTTTGAGCCGAGATTGCCGACAATCCCCGTAATTTTAAAGTTTCGGGCTGCTGGAGGACTTGATTCCAGCGAGCGACGACGGTGTTGCTAGTTCCAAAATCAATTGCGATCGTCATTCAGCCAAAATACACAGCTACTAGGGATTAGATTATAATATGGTATTTGGAGCCGCAAATACCAACATAATATTATGACTCAATCCACTTTCTTTGAAACCGAGAACGAAGAGCCTGTACAGGGAATTACTGAAATTGCAGTATGCGGCTACAAGTCTATTTACGAAGAGTGCCAGATTGAAGTGCGATCGCTGACAATTCTAGCCGGTGCCAACAGTTCTGGTAAGTCTAGCATCATGCAGCCACTATTGCTGATGAAGCAAACGCTAGAAGCCCCTTACGACCCCGGTGGTTTGAAACTTGACGGGCCTAATGTTAAATTTACATCAGCCGAACAGGTATTGTCTAAACTCTCTCCAGAAAAATACAGGGATGAGTTTTCTGTCAGGCTGAATATAGACACAGATAATTTTTTGATCAGCTTATTCAGAAAGCAGCCAAAGCACGGGCTTAAAGTTGTTAGAGCGACTTACTGTATTCCTGATTACAGGAGTGGTGAAACTATTACTATCTTTCCCGGAATGCAGCAACAAGAAATGGTGAAAATTCTTCCCGAACATCTGGCTAAAATTTACAATTTAGTGTTAGATAATAACGAGAAAAAAACGCGACTATGGAGGGTGAGTAATGTCCGAGGTTTTCTAGGCTTGCAATTGGGCGACAGTCAGTTTTATTCACCCAGTTCGGTGAATTTCTCCAAACATATTCGCCGCCTAGTCCACGTTCCGGGGTTGAGAGGCAATCCAGAACGCACCTACAATACCGCAGGAGTTGGCAGTGAATTTCCGGGCTTTTTTGAAAATTATGTTGCTAGTATAGTTAATTACTGGCAAGAAACAAAAGACGATCGACTGATAAAATTGGGTCAAGCTTTAGAGTTATTAGGACTTAACTGGAAAGTTGAAGCCAGACAGATTAATGACGTACAAATTGAACTGCTAGTAGGTCGTTTATCCCGCAGCGGGAGTGCAAGCGATACTGTTAGTATTGCTGATGTTGGCTTGGGAGTATCGCAAACCTTGCCTGTTTTAGTTGCCTTGCTTGTAGCAGAACCAGGACAATTAGTTTATCTAGAACAGCCGGAAATTCACTTGCATCCTCGCGCTCAAGTTGCTTTAGCACAAATCTTAGTGGATTCTGCAAATAGAGGTGTGCGAGTAGTTCTCGAAACTCACAGCGAATTGCTGCTTTTAGCAGTTCAATCGTTAGTTGCCGAGGGTAAAATATTACCGGATTTAGTAAAACTTCACTGGTTTAAACGGCGCGACGATGGTGTTACAGAAGTCAGCAGTGCCGATTTAGACGAGACGGGAGCTTTTGGAGATTGGCCTGAAGATTTGGGCGATGTTTCTTTGCATCTAGAAAACCGCTATTTGGATGCAGCAGAAGCTGTTTTGTGGAAGCGTTAACATGGCAGATAAAGTTTCTAAACGCCTGGTAATAGATGCTTCTGTTGCGCGTGCTGCTGGTGGAGAAGATGCAACCTATCCCATATCGGTGTACTGTCGGGATTTTCTCGAAGCTGTCTTGGATCTTTCTCACCGAGTTGTGATGACTCCAGATATTAGAGATGAGTGGAACAAACATCAATCAAGATCTGCTCGTATATGGCTGCGCCGGATGGTGGCCAAGAAGAAATTATGTCCCTGCGATATCGCGGTAAATAATGATTTGTGGTGTCAAGTTGAAGCAATAGCCAAGAGCAATAAAGAGCGGGAAGTAATGGTTAAAGATTTGCGGTTGGTGGAAGCTGCGATCGCTACCGATCGCACAGTAATTTCACTTGATGACAAAGTGAGAAAATGTTTTGCTAAAGTAGCAGTAGATGTCGATCCGCTTAAAGATATTATATGGGTAAACCCAGCCCAAGTAGCAGAAAAACCCCTTGATTGGCTGCAAAATGGTGCTGAAGCGGAAATAGAACGATCGCTCGGATTTCAGAAAGCACACAACTGAGTAGATTTAGAGTAATTCCGGGTTAGTAGGATCGTCCGTGCGATCGCCATTTTACCAATTTTTCGTTGCCACAAAGGCGCGCCACTTTTATAAGCGGCACAAAACTCATAGGATTTTAGATTTTAGATTAAAGAATTGGGAATGACTGACTGCATAAGGGTTTGGATCGCGGGCCTACAGTTGCATTGTTTCTTGAAAGTGGTATAACCTGTCCGCCGCCAAGCTTTTACTTTTGATCTCAATCCAATTTTCAAATGAACGGTAAAAAATGCTGGACATGGGCGATCGTAAAACAGCACTATTGGCTCTAACATTGGTTGTCCCTGCAGCTAGTATTGGAATAATAGCAGGCTTGTATATCGCCCCGGGAAGCTGGGGACAAACACTGTCAGTCTTGTGTCAAGTTTGGTTGCTGGTTTTTCCGATCGCGTGGTCTGTTTTTGTCGATCGCAAAAAGCTCAGTTTATCCCTGCCCAAGCCCCAAGAATTGCTGGCTGGAGCTATTTGGGGAATATTCATGTTTGCGATGATTCTAGGTATCTATCGGCTTTTCGGCCAGCACTGGATCGATCCTGTAGTTGCTAAACAAAAATCGCACCAACTAGGTATTAGCAGCCCTAATATTTACTTAATTGTTGAAGCATATTTTGTGCTAATTAACTCATTGATCGAAGAATTTACTTGGCGGTGGTTTGTCTGCAACAAGTGCCAGATTATCATACCGGGAACAAAAGCAATATTTCTGAGTTCGTTATTTTTCACGATCCACCACATATTTGTAATAGCAGCTTACAGCGACTGGCAGGCTGTGCTCTTAGGCTCCTTAGCTGTCTTCGCCGCCGGGATAATTTGGTCACAGTCTTATCTGACTTACCGTTCGCTTTGGTCGAGTTATATCAGCCACGCGATCGCAGATTTAGCCCTGGCAACTATTGGTTGGCGAATCCTGTTTAACTAGCTGCTTTTTCAGCGACTATCGCCAACAATTCTACAGTAAAAATTGACCATTTTCCAAACTCGATCTCCCGACTAATATCTCCCCCCATCATCACACAGAATTTCTGGGCGATTGCCAGTCCCCAACCCGTACCGCCGTACCTGCGAGTAGTAGACTCGTCCGCTTGGGTAAATGCTTGAAATACTCTCTCAATTTGCTCTGCCTTCATCCCAATTCCAGTATCGCTGACTTTGAAACTAATCCATTCTTCACCAGCCGAAATATCCGATTTTGATTCTTTCTTCCTTTTTTCTCTTTCCCTCTTCGCTTCTACACCTAAAACATCCGATTCTACTTCCTCCTCTCCCAGAAAGCTAAATTTTTCTTCCGACTTCGATCGGGCTTCTTCCTTCTTGCCTCTTCCCTCTTCCTGCTTCCTCGTAAATCGGCTTACTTTTCAACTAATTTCACCAGCTTCGGTAAATTTGCTAGCATTGCTCAGCAGGTTTAAAAAATACTGATAAATCTTAGTAACATCAGTATAAACCGTGCCGATATCTGGCGGATACTTGACTTCAAAATATTGCTTTTTTTTGTTAAATAAAGGTTTAATAGGAGTACATAAATCGTGGATTATCGCCGCATACTCGCCGATTTATAAGTATAATTTTCTTGAGATCTATTCAATTTTATCGATCCAAAATCTCATTAATTAGAGTTAGCCGACGTTGCTAAATTACAATACTTGCGGAGGCACGCTACATATACTCTGCCCAGAAGTGGCAGTCGCTTTTTGATACTCTTTCATGCGATCGCTTTCTATTAACAAATTGAAAACTCAGCCAGCTAATTAAGTTTATACCAGTGAAACTTTAGGTTCTATAGGACGATTTGGAAACCTATTTTTTCAAACAACAGTGGACGCATCAAGCGGGTTTTTTCACGAACATACAATAAGTGAGGGCAAGGGATATCGGTTGAAAAACCCGGTTTTTTCGCGCTCATTCGCGCGTCGATGATTGTCATTGGCTCGATCGCGCGCGCCCCTGCAGGTATTTGAGAAAACCACCATCTCTGAATCCTGACAGAATACGATATTGCATCAAGCAATACCTACAGGACAGTTACCAAAAAATCCAAGCTGCTGATCGGTGTTGAGATCTGTTGGAGCGATCGGGAAATCAACATTCTCAAAGTAAGAATTTCCTCTTTAATGCAATATAAAATTTTGCCCAAGGCGATGTCAATCTACCGAATATTGTTACCTCTGCAACCTTTTCCCAGAGTAAAGGTTGGTTTCTTTTCCGTTGGCTGTACATCCCTGCCTGTAGGATAGGCAAGTGCTTTTAGGTGAAAGAGGAAGTGTTGTCTAGCTTGGTGTTGACCTTGAAAAAAGCTGCTTTTTGATGGGGAATCTGTCTTCTGGATGGATTTTAGTTTCCCGCTAAATTATGTCTATAGGAAGTGTTGGGCGATCGCATCAATCGTTATTATCCATTCAATGACAGCGAATTTGTGGCAGAATACTGGGGTGTGGCGAACAGTCACTAGGTTGGATTCTATGTACACACTAGGAAAGCGGTAATTAATATTCACCCGCCCCTCTTTCCTTTCGGGCTCTAACCTCAGCGCTGGTAGCAGCGCCGTAAGCGAGTCGGAGTCTTCAGCGGGACTTAAAAATAAAATGAAAATTACCTTTGTTCTTCCTACTCTGTGTCTTACTGGTGGAATACGAGTAGTATCTATTTTGGCAGAACGTTTGAGAAAGCTAGGACACTCAGTGTTCGTCATCTCTATACCTCACCCCCAACCGACTATGGGCGAGCAAGTCAAGTCGCTGCTGCGGGGACGGGGTTGGATTTCCTCCTTTGAAAAAGAACCCTCATTTTTCGAGAACTTACCTGTAGAACAAAAGATTATCGATCGCTACCGGCCGGTAGAGGACAAAGATGTACCTGACGCTGACGTAGTAGTTGCCACCTGGTGGGAAACCGCCGAGTGGGTAGCCAAACTCTCTCCTAGCAAAGGAGCAAAAGCTTATTTTATCCAGCACCACGAAGTTTTTGACTATCTACCTCAAGATAGAGTAGAAGCAACCTGGAGGCTGCCCCTGCACAAAATTACGATCTCTCAGTGGTTAGTTGACCTAGCTGAGACTAAATACGGCGATAGCCAAGTTTCCTTAGCTCCTCCTAGCGTGGACACCAAGCAATTTTACGCCGCTCCTCGCAACAAACAATCGGTTCCTACAGTTGGAATAATGTACTCTACAATCTACTGGAAAGGAACCGACATCGCCCTCAAAGCTTTTTCCCTAGCTGCAGAAAAGATCCCCAACCTGCGTCTGGTTGCCTTCGGTGAGGCCCCATCCTCGGAATTGCCCCTACCGGCTAATACCGAGTATGTAATTCAACCCGACCAAGACACAATCAAAGACTATTACAGCAAATGCGATGTCTGGCTGCTGGCGAGCCGCTCAGAAGGCTTCGGCTTGCCAATTATCGAAGCGATGGCGTGCCGCACTCCCGTCATCAGTACCCCAGCAGGCGCTGCTCCTGAAATTTTGAGCGGCGGTACTGGCATACTTGTAAGACCAGAAGATCCCGAAGAAATGGCAAAAGCCATAGAGTCTATCTGTCAGTTGCCAAATTCCCAGTGGCAAGCCCTGTCCGAAGCCGCCTATGTCAAGGTGAACAATTATACTTGGGAAGATGCCACGGCTTATTTTGAAGCGGCATTGAAAGTTGCTATAGACAAATCTAAACAGCGCGACGTTAATATAGTTTCCTTATCTCCCTACTATGACCCAGCAGCGGTCAAGCAACAAATGGGGGTTTGATGCTAACAGCCGCCCTTTGAAATTCTGCGCTAGCGGCTCGCTCAGGTGCGGGATTCTCAGCAGAAAGTCAATATCGTTTGGGGGGGTGATTCTGCCAAAACTAAAATCGCCCCTGTCCTGTTTTCTACCCAGCAGTCTCGACACGAATTCTGACCCCACCGACTAGCCAATAGTGGTTATAAAGTGATCGTCTGTTGGCACTCCCGGGCCTGAAGGCGTCGGGATTCTTAATTCATCGACTGACCTTTAAGCGCTATGTCATGAAGGCAATTCTTAAACCTTTCAACCGTAGGAAATACTACTCTCTTGACGAGCTTAACTCACAACACCCCCTCTTGGTCTGTCTCCAAAAGCGTACTAGGATACTGAACAAGGAGGGAGGGTATGCCCTACGCTACTTAACAAATGAACCAAATTATTTGTTTAAGGGTAATGAGGATGTATTAATCCCCTAGCTGTATGGCGAATTTTCGTCGCTATGAGTCCCCAGTTTGTGCCTAAAAGTGTGTCTTAACTGTTTCACGAGGGCATTGCGAGTTTAACCTTGACTTTTGCAGTCAACTACAAAAACTAGCAATTTACTGATTTTCGAGAAGGGATTTAAGAAATTAAAGCCGTCCTAGAAGGACGGAATTTTAAACCCAATTTCCTGATCAAGTGATCATCGGCCAAAATCTGAACGCGAGTGCAACGGAGGTTTTAAGGATCGCACCGTTAGAGGTTAAATTTGTCTAGTCCTCAAACATCTCCCGATTTGTAATTAGGAAAAGTCCCTGACGACAAAGTAAGATCGGCTCGACTATCGAGTTACGAGCCTCCAGCATTCGCCCGTACCCTGCACACAAGCCAAAAAAAGGCTCGTAAGTGCAAACTTGCTGTTATGGAGAAGTTTTATAAACCAGTCTCTATCTTCCGCATCTATTCATGAAAATTACTTTTGTCCTTCTACCCTTAGTCTTACAGGTGGCATGAGGGTGTTATCTATCTACACAGAACTTCTCCAAAAGCGAGGACACAAAATATTTATCGTCTCTACGCCCCCGCGACAAGCGACTTTGATCCAACAATTGCGACCGCTGCTCAGAGGTAGGGGTTGGCAGTCCGCTCCAAAGAAAGAACAGTCTCACTTTGACAAGGTGGATGTCGAAAGCCGAGTTCTCGAAACCTACTGTCCAATTATCGACAAAGATATACCTGATGCCGATATTATCATGGCTACTTGGTGGGAAACTGCCGAGTGGGCGGCAAAACTCTCTCCGCCGAGCAAAGGAACGAAAGTATATTTTCTCGAACACTACGAGGCTTTTGACTACGTACCAAAAGGTCGAGTAGAGGCAAATTGGCGGCTGCCGATGCACAAAAAAATCGCTGTCGCCTTGTGGCTGGCCGACATAGCTCGGAATCAATACGGCGATTTGTCTGTATCTCTCGTCCCTCCCACCGTGGACACCAAACAGTTTTACGACCCCCTGTCGCGAGGGAAGCAGCCGCGAGGCAAGCAATTAGTTCCCAGAGTCGGGACGTACTATAGTACAATTCCTTGGAAAGGCTGCGATATTGCCCAGAAAGCTTTCTCTATAGCTGCTGAAAAAATTCCTAACCTTCGTTTAGTTGCCTTTGATTCCCGCAATACTCCTCATCCCAATTTTCAGCAGGATGGCACTGAGTATAATAAGGCACTTACTCAATACCAAGTAAAAGAATTTTACAGCCAATGCGATGCTTGGCTGTTTTCCAGCAGAGCCGAAGGTTTCGGCTTGCCAATTATCGAAGCGATGGCTTCGGCTTGCCAATTATTGGCACTCCTGCTGGTGCGGCTCCGGAACTACTTGCTGGCGTGGGTGGCATACTTGTCAAGCAAAAAGACCCAGAGGATATGGCAGAAGCGATCGAGCAGATTTGTCAGTTGTCTGATGCCCAATGACGGGGAATGTCCAAGACTGCTTTGGAGAAGGTGATAAATTATAACTGGGAGGATGCAACTAATCTCTTCGAGGCGGCACGGTACGCTGCTGTGGAACGTCAAACACAATTAACGAACAAGGCGTAAAATTGAGGTTGATTTAAAAGATTGGGGTTGGGCGATCGTTTAAGCGAGAATTTTTATCGGGCAAATAGAGTTGTCTTTCTATAATTTTACTGCAAAAAAAAACTATGGTTGCATTAATCCCACTGACTATGTTCGGCTTGATTCCAGTCGTTTTTTACCTGTTTGTGAGGTTTCCGGCTCAGCGGGCGGTAATTATAAGTTTTGTTGTAGCGTGGCTGTTTTTGCCACAAGTTTCTTATGCCATCCCCATATTGCCGCCGTATACCAAAATCTCGGCAGTTTGCTACTCCATTTTGGTGGCTACTATTGTCTACGATACTGCGCGCCTCACCTGTTTTAAGCCCGGTTGGCTGGACGTGCCAATGGTAATTTGGTGTTTGTGTCCCATTCTTTCACAAATTACTAATGGCGGCAGCCCGGTTACTCCGACTTTCAACCAAATCATTGCTTGGGGTCTGCCTTATTTTTTAGGACGCTTGTATCTGGGTAGTTTAGACGGGCTGCGACAATTGGCGATCGGGATTTTAGCAGGTGGGTTAGCCTACGTTCCTTTTACTTTAATTGAAGGGGTTAAGGGCCCAATTTTGCACCAAATGGTTTACGGCGTCAGTTCCTTTGATGACTGGACTCAAGCAAAGCGTGCGGGGGGGTGGAGACCGGTAGTATTTATGCAGCACGGTTTGATGGTGTCCGTGTGGATGATGACAGCCGCCTTAATCGCAGTTTGGTTCTGGCAAACTGGGGCGCTCAAAAAGTTTCAGGGTCGCAACATCAAGACTTTAGCAATTATATTAGTAATTGCTTTTTTCCTGTGTCGTTCTAGTGGCGCCTACAGTTTATTTGTATTCGGGTTGATCGTATTATTCTCTGCCAAGTGGTTTCGCACTTCTTTGCCGCTGCTATTCATAATTGGATATATAGTGTTTTATCTGTACATAGCTGCATCGGGTCAATTCTCGAGTAAAGACGTGATGGGGGTCATCACTCCAATATTTGGCGAAGAGCGAGCCAGCTCTCTGAAGTTTAGATTTGATATGGAAGAGATACTGGGGGAAAAAGCGCGGCAAAGATTTCTTTTTGGCTGGGGGGATTCCGGCGGAAACCGTGTGTACAACCAGCGAGGTCAAGATATCTCGATCACCGACAGCTTATGGATTATTGCATTTGGCGCCAACGGTGTAGTCGGTTTAGCTAGTTTATTTTCTTCATTGTTACTTCCTGTTATCGTCTTTTCCCTGTTCAAGTATCCCGCCAGAACTTGGTCTAATCCTAAAGTAGCGCCCGCGGCTACCCTGGCAGTAGCCTTAACTATGTACGTGTTTGACTGTGTTTTGAACGCTATGACTAACCCGATTTTTGTGCTGATTGCTGGAGGAATATCGACTCTGGTCTTAAAAGCTCCAGAAAGTCTTAAAAGCAGCAAGAAAACCAGTTCCCCCCCAAGAAGACGGTCGCTGGGTCCCCAAAAATCAGCCTGATTTTCAGGAATGCGATCGCGGCTTCGCTCAAAGCTTGAAAATATATTGCCTTCCCTGGATACAAAAACTAAAAAATCTACCATTTTTGCATTAAATCAAGTTCGGAAGTTGGGATATATAGCCTTTCTCAGAAAGATGAGGTACTCATGGGCATAGGCCTCCGTGGGCATAGGGCATAGGGCATAGGCCTCCGTGGGCATAGGGCATACCTCACTTTTTTGAGAAGCGCTATATTTGTCACTCGACTCAAATTAATGTGAAAAAAAATTTTTTGACATTAATTTGCAATGCTTCAACTATTAGCAGAGGAGGGATTTTTTATGAAAACTGTGTGGCGATTTTTCAACCAAAATGCGCTTTCTACACTTTTTGCTAAAACGAGTTTATTCTTTACAGAATCTTTAAAAATTCTGACTGGACAGATAGGCTGTACAAGGATAGAATTAGAAAAGTATATTCACTTAAGCGCCCAAGCAGTCAACACACGAGGCTGTATTCTGGGTTATAATAGTTTGAGTTGTAGCTTAATATAAAGCGGGAAGGGAATAATACATGAAAACAGTTAATGTATTGAATGTCTCGATAGATAACTTGTCAATAACAGAGTTGTTTGAAAAACTCGACTGCGAAGGCGGTATCGTATTTACGCCAAATGTAGACCACTTGATTAAGTTGCAGTATGACCGCGACTTCTATGAAGCTTACAATAAATCTAGTTATAGAGTCTGTGACAGTCAAATATTGATGTATGCCTCACAATTTTTGGGTACTCCTATCAAAGAAAAAATTTCAGGTTCTGACTTGTTTCCTGCATTTTATATGTATCACAAAGATAACGAGAAAATGAAAATATTTTTGCTAGGAGCTGCTGAAGGTATTGCTAGGAAAGCCCAGGAAAAAATCAACCAAAAAATTGGTAGAGAAATAGTGGTTGAAGCACATTCTCCTTCTTTTGGCTTTGAAAACAATGAGGAAGAGTGTGAAAAAATAATTGACGCGATCAATAAATCAGGAGCTACAGTTCTGGCCATAGGGGTGGGAGCCCCCAAGCAAGAGAAGTGGCTGGTTAAATACAAGAGCAAATTAACACAAGTCAAAATTTTCTTAGCGGTAGGTGCAACTATTGATTTTGAAGCTGGTTGCAAAGCAAGAGCTCCCAAATGGATGAGCGAAGTCGGCATAGAATGGGCGTACCGACTGTTAAGTGAACCGAGAAGGTTGTGGAAAAGATATTTGATAGAAGGTCTGCCTTTTTTCCGATTAATCTTAGAACAAAAATTAGGGCTTTATAAAATGCCTTTCGACAGCCTCACGGGCTGACAACACCTCTGAAACTCTAATGGAAAAAGCGTTGAGGCGAATTCACCTCAAAAAAAATGGCAGCTTGTTAGTGGCCTTATTTATAATAACTAGGGAGAGTGAGCGGCGATAAGTCTCTTTCGAGCGATGTCGTGCTCCAAAAAAGTCGCGATGCCGGCCTCCGGCATCCACGCCATCGAACACCCCCATCTTTGGCGAGGTAGATCAACTCAAACCCTTCTGTAATCAGCCTTTCAACTTGCTTGTCACCCCCTTAGTTCGACAGCAAAACCGCGAAGCTAAAATGGGAAGCCAGTTCCTAAAAACTGGAGCGACAAATCTATAGCGTAAATTTAAGCTGACTATGATAGAAAGTGCCTTTGACTTCAAGGTAAGACTGATGCAAGCTGTGGAGAGTCCGATCGCACTTTATGTCAAAATTATTCATTTTTGCTTTCAAGTCCAGGTAAAATCGGAAAGAACCTTTTGTGGAAATTCCTAATTAGGAATGCAACCGATGAATCTGCCTTCTTTCTTGTGGTTGTGGAAAATAGCGGCTTGGTCAATGGGTGTTTCCCTGTTAGCTTACCTCTTGCTAGCCGTTACTGGAACGTGGATATTTGGCGCCCGCAGTACCAAACAACCGCGCCCAAAATGGCTACGTCCTTTCCATGTGGCGACTGGTGCGGGGATGGCGACTTTGGTAATTTTACTGCTGGGAATTGGTGTAGTTGGTACCCTGGGATACTACGGCAATTTGGGTCACTCGGCTCATTTACCCGCGGGGTTAGCTGTTGTTGCTTTGGTGTTGGTTTCTGTTGGAAGCGGGCTGCAAATTGGCCCTAAACATCCTTGGGCGCGTCCCCTCCACATCGGCACTAATTTAGCTTTGTTTGGGGGATTTGTGACTGTCTTGCTCACGGGATGGACTATTGTACAAAAGTATTTGCCGAAAGTTTAAAAATTATGTATTAGGTTGAGTTTGATGCGCAAATTATAGAGGTAAGGTGATCCCTGCGCACCCTACATAATTAGGTTGAGTTTGACGCTCGAATTATAGGGTTAAGGTACTCCGTGCGCATCCTACATAATTAGGTTCAGAAGCAGTATTATATAGCCTTTCGAGCGAAAGATGAGGTACTATCCGGCATAGGGCATAGGGCATAGGGCATAGGGCATACCTCACTTTTTTGAGAACCGCTATATATTAGCTGTGAAACCTAAAATATGTTGAGCGGTAATCTGCGGCTTTTCTAAGTGGGGAACGTGCCCGCAATCGGGTATCCAAATTAGTTGGGAATTGGGTATCGCCCTTGCAAACTTTTCCGCATCCGCCGTCCCCAAAATCCGGTCTTGTTTTCCCCACAAAATCAGCGTCTGTTGCTGAATTTGAGCCAATTTTTCCCCAAAACCTCCGTAACCGCCACTTTTTGTAAACGCAATTAAAGCTTCATTCCAGTTGGGCATTTCCAGGTGCAAAGCGGCGCAAATTTGAGCGTCGCTGGAGGCTAATTTTCCATCAAAATAAGCATTGACGCTAATCCGCTGGCGAATTTTGGGATTGCGTAAAAATGAAGTTGCCAGATATCCTAAAGGAGGAATTAAAAATTTTCCCTTATTAGAACTGATGGCAAAACCTGCGCTATCTATTAACACTAATTGTTTCACAGCGTCGGGATAATTGAGAGTGAAATCAATTGCTGCTGCACCTCCCATTGATGCGCCAACTAAGATTACAGGCTGCGAAATTAGCGTTTTCCAAAAATAGTAAAGGTGACTTTCAATTGCCCTGGCGCTGAATGGCAAACCTGCGGCTCTTTCTGTAAACCCAAAACCCAACAAATCAACCGCCCAAGTTTCATTTTCGGCGGCCAGCAGTGGCAATAGGCGGCGGAATTCAAACACGGAACTGTCGAAGCCGTGAATTAGCAAAAATGGCGTGTTTCCGCTGCCTTGGCGCACGTAGGTTGTGGAAATTGGCTCTGAATTTAGGGGAGTTGTAATTGCCTCCCGTTGAATGCTTTGGGCTAAGGCAATTGAGGTAGATTCTGTGAGTTGTGCGATCGATTTTGGCAGAAAACTTGCTGACATAATTCTTGATAAATTGTGAATTGGTAGGGGCGGTGCCCCTGTGCTCGTCCTAACATTTAAGTATATATGCTTGCTCGATCGCAATTTTACGAGTTGGGGTGAGCGATCCATTAAAATTCGATCGATACTTAGTATCCCTCTGCCCAGGCTAAGGCTGAGTTTGTTAACCCGATGTTACAATATTTTATAATTGTTGCCAATAATTCCTTTTTAATCTCCTATTACCTTCCTCTGCGTCAAGAGCGCCTCTGCGGTTAATTCAAAAAAACTAATAGACAAATACAATAAAATTAGCATATCATTTACTCACAGAGCTGAATATATGTTAAATAATTTTTACATTTTTTCTAAAATCTCAAAAAGATACTGATGATAACTCAAACTCCATTCCTCAAAATCCTACAAACTAAAATTAGCGGAATAAACTGGAGCAACTGCGCCAAAACAGTAGAAGCAGATCGGCAAAACTTGCCCGGAATTCCCGAAATTAATGTAGTCTTTGCCACAGAAAGTTTAGGTATAAATTGAACAAGGAATACCAATAGCAACCTCATATTAAAAATTAAAATTTGCTTGGCGGCTGTGTAGAGATAGCCCAAAATTTAGTATTTTTCGCCGACTCTGGATAGAAGTCGTGAAAGAAATGCCTACCCTCTTGACATTCCCAAAGCCGAAATCCTTTTTTAAGAAATTTAGACCAGTGGCGCATCACAATAGGAGATACAACAAAATCCGTTTTTCTACTGCATATAAACAAAGGTATTTCTCCACCTTCATTGCGGGGATTACTCATCCTAAATAAAGAGTGCGGACAAAGAGAACAGGCTAAGTCCTCCTTAAAATATGATATAAATCTTTGATTTATACTTTGATTTTTCAATTTCAGCCTATCGCCAACCATTTGATTCAAAACTTGTTTGCGACTCCCGGAAAAAGCTGAAAGATGCCTATAGTAATGTGCTTGCCAATTAATAGGATATAGCCAACCGACAGCTAAAAGTCCCAAAGAACTTACTTTGTGAGGATAGCGGCGCGCATACATTAAACCTACTAATCCGCTGGTACTGTGACTTATTAGATGGGCGTTGCTGATTTATGGTATGAACGACTCAATATGCAAAAAATGAAACAAGCGCGTCAGAACATCTTCGGAATTTCCAACTTATCTATTTTCATACCGTGATTCAGCAACCCCATTAGATGAAGTGGGCGATCGCGCCCTGTTAAAAAATCGTGCAAAAGTTCAACAGCCATATCTAAAGATCATGCTTCGTCTTCAGTTTGTTGGTATTCCCATATTTGCACTGGTACAAAATCATTTAAGTAGGAAAGCAGGCAGCGATCGAAGAATTGCCAACTCGGAGTTACACTTAACCCAAGCACGTCATCTGAACTCAACTTCATTTATTTTAAGTTGGAGATAGAGTTATTGACAATTATAATTTATCTGCTTGATTTTTGGGCTGGTTGAGTGTGTAATTTTGACTTCCCAACATCATCTAATTACAAAACGAACCCTACCGTTAAGTTTACAAGCTAAATTCTTTCTTGAGTTGAGATACTCAAGATTTGATGGGCGCTTCCGTCAGATCGGATTGGTTATCTTCATCAATAGCAATACCCAATAATTTCCCATCAACTACAGCTTTAGATTCATTAAAATCCTAACCGTCTACCGGCTAATAGCCAGCGGTTTAACCTCCTTCGCGATATTTTCAGCCAAAATCCCCATTGCATCCATAAATTTATCCGGGTAGCCTACTTGATCCCTAGTCCCCAAATAAGCTAATTTTTTGCTGCTAACATCAATATGATCAAGTTCGGGAAACCAACCTCCCCAGTCGCTTTGCAGTTCGCGGATATTCCAAGTTAGACAAGGGATAATCAGACATTTGTATTCTGCCAAATCATCATTCTCAACGCTGCCTATCTCGTGCAAAATGACGATATCGCCGCCCACTTCATCCCGAATTATTTCCGCTACAGACTCAGTTTTGTCCGTTGTAGTTCCGTAAAAAAGACCAATTGCTTTTGACATTTTTACTCAGAAGATGAAAGTTGACAGTGTTTTAAATTTATTCTTTTTGAGTCAGGATTTGGCATTTCCTGCCTGCAATTGAGACAAAAACAGTAGACACGGTTGTGGCAAACCTGATAAATTAGGGAGTCAAGGCAGCAAGGACACTGTTTTTTCATCGGGTTAAAGTTGAAAATTCATCAACCAAGCTGACTCGCTCATATCGGGGTCGGCTTCGCAGTCAATTAGTAACAGATTCAGGGTCGTTTGTACTTTTAGACTGCGCGGGATACCGGCGGGTACAAACACAAATACTCCCGGTTGTAAAGTGACTGTTCGATCGCACACCGTGAGAGTTCCCACTCCTTCTAAGACGGCGAGGGTTACATCTTTCGATTTATCGAGCTCAGGTATTTCAGAATTTTTACCCAAACTCATCAGTTTTTGGCTGTCGGCGGGTTGTCCGTCGCTGATTCGATCGGCTGACGCGAAAACTATTGCTGCTGTCACGGTGATTGACCTCCAGGTACTGTTAACTTCCGGCAATTATTGCAATTAATATTCAATAAGCTACCATGCAAATTAGAGAGATTGTCAAGAATTAAACATTAAGACTTGTTACAAAAAGCTGTCAAGCTAGGTCTAAGCTTAGCAAAAACAGCCCCCAATTCCGACAGGGCGGTACTTTCGGGCTGTCGAACTGAGAGGCTCGATGGCTTAACTTTAAAAATACTTGCTAATTATTTGCAGTTAGTTATGGGAAGTAGGTTTGTAGTGCGATCGCCAATATAGCAATTCTCAATTGCCCGCAATACAGTAAGGTGCACCGCTGCGTGCGCACCCTACAAAATGCAATAGAGGCGGGTTTTAGCCGGATTTGTCGATCGCCCAAATCCGTCTCAAACTCGCCCCTAATGACAACAGTTAACAATCAACAATCAACACTCAACAATTAACCGACTAATTCTTCGCCCCTACGCCAACATACATAATCGACGTATCCTCATTAATTTTGATTTTAAACAAGCCAGACTTTTTGTAATCAACATAGTTAGCTATATTAGAGATTAGCACTTGAGAAACCTGTTGGAAACTTTCCCCAGAAGGAAATAGCTGCTTTCCACTTTTAAAATTTCCCCAAAAACCGTGTAACTGGGCTAAAATAGCGCCCATTTCTCCAAACATATCAAAACCTTTAATTTCAATCTTGCCGAAACCCGTATCGCGCATTACCACAGAAAGTTCATCCGGGGTAACAAACTTTTCCCAATCGTGAACGCCCCGCTTAATTTCCTGCAATGTATTTTCCATCAGTCCAATCATCACAATTTGCGAGGAAAAAGTTCGGTTGATTGTATCAAAAAAGAACAGTCCTCCAGGCTTGAGAATCCTGTGAACCTCACCTACAACTTTTTTGTAATCGGCAACGTGTTCCAAAACATCCACGCAGATTACAACATCAAAGGTATTGTCGTCGTAGGGCATATTTTCGGCAAAACCTTGCCTGTAGTCAATCTCAAAACCGCTGGTAACTGCGTGATTTTGAGCGGCTACAATACATTTGTCCGATCGATCTATTCCAGAAACAATAGCGCCTCTCTCGGCGATAAACTCGCAAGAAAAGCCGCCGCCGCACCCGACATCTAAGGTTTTCAGCCCTTGCCAATTAGTCGCGTGTCTGTCGAAAAACTCAAATCTGGGTTTGTTTAGATGGTATAAGGCATAAATTTTAGCATTTTCGTCCCACCAATTATCGGCATTTTCCTCATAAAATTCTAAATCATTTTTTACTTCAGTTTTCTGCACGATTTTCTTAATCCTGATTAGTGGGAAATATAGGGGGCGATCGCACTTTTGCCTAATTTTATAGGAATGACGCCAACCAACCCGGTTTCTGTGAAAAATCCGAGGTTTCGTGACGAGTTCGCAGCCAGACACCGGGTTTGTGAATCCGCGCGGGTAAGTTCTATTTTCTGGTTAGTTGTGAATCGCCACAGTTTTTTATTATAATATCTATGGTATAAATTTCAACCAGATGGATCGCGTTTCTATTATCATCCCAGCCCTCAATGAAGCGACTTGTCTGGAACGCACCCTCCGCCAACTCAGCATCCTCAATCCTCCCGCTTGGGAAGTGTTGGTGGTAGACGGCGGCAGTCAAGACTCCACAGCGGCGATCGCACTTTCGGCCGGCATCCGCGTTATTTCTAGCACTACAGCCGGACGTTCCTTGCAAATGAACTTAGGTGCCCTTGTCGCCACCGGCGAAATTCTGTGCTTTCTCCACGCCGATACTTTAGTTCCCGACGATATTGTAGCAGTTATCCAGAAAACATTGTCCGATGCCGAAATTTCCGGCGGCGGGTTTATCTCCCTGATGGCTGGTTCGCAGCAAACAAGATGGGGTTTTTCCCTCCACAATTACCTGAAAACTTATTACGCGCCGCTGTTATTTCGACCTCATTTATTTTTCAAAGGATTGCGCCTGCTGTTTGGCGACCAAGTTATTTTTTGCCGCCGTACCGATTTTTGGGAATGCGCTGGTTTCGATGCCGCGCTGCCAATTATGGAGGAAGCGGATTTGTGTTTGAAGTTAGTGCGACGGGGGAGACTTAAGTTAGTCAATCGGGTAGTGGAAAGTAGCGATCGGCGAGTGGCAAATTGGGGCGAATTTAAAGCAATTGCGATCTATCTTTCGATTGGTTTTTTGTGGGGTTTTGGCGTTTCTCCCCGCTATCTCAAGCAGTTTTATGAAGACATCCGCTAAAACACAAAATCCGATTAAATTCCCAGAAGGTACTGGCTGTAATTTTTGGGCAGAACTTTCTGCAACAGGTAAATAATCGCCAAAAAACCGAAATTTGAATCAAATTAGGAATTTTTTTTCTGATGACTACAATAGCAGAAAATGTTATATTTGCTCCTCTCTTCACAAAACTTATGTCGGCCCAAATAATATCAAATCCGCCCTTCATCGGAATTATTCATCTCTCTGTTCTCTTCAAGAGCGTTCTCTGCGTACTCTGCGGTTTAATCATTCCAATGCAACCGGAATTGATATAAGTCACCGAGTGCTGGGATTGAGGAAGAAAGACTATCAAGACTATTCCGAAAAAAAATCTACCTCAATTAGGTAGACTTTTAGAAAGGTTCCAGCAATGAGTTAACGGTTGGCTAACTGTTGGTGTTATGGATGTGCGAGGCAGAAACACTATCCAACCGATCGCGCCCGTTGCGGATCACGCGCAGCATATCGCTCAGCTTCTGCTCGATATTATCGAGCACTTGGTCGGCATAATCGTCGGCTCCGTTTTGAATTTCCTCGCATTCAGCCATCGCCCTCACTCTCATCTCTTCCAATTCCTCTTGAGCCTGGTAGCGAATTTGTTCGACCTCCGCCAGCGTCGCCTGCTGAATTGCCTCGCAGTCGAGCAAAACTTGCTGCCGCAACTGATCTGCTTCTATCTTCGCCTGCTGGAGCAGGCCCATATCATTTAAAAGTTCTGCCGCTCGCTGTTCTGCTGCTTCTATCACTTCCTGAGCGTAAAGTTCCGCCTCTTGAAGCAAGTCGTCCTTGTGCCGGATGATCGTCTCGGCTTCCTGAAAGGCGATCGGCAAATTTAGCCTCACCAAGTCTAACTGATCTAGCAACTGTTCTTCATCCACCAGAGTGCGTCTGGTCATAGGAATTCGCGGGCTGTCGAGAACAATTTCCTCAAGCCGATTCAATTCCCGCTGGATGTCTACTCCTGCGGTTCGGGTGGGATCTCCGAAGGCGGCTGTGTTCTGAGGTGATTCGTTCTCAGTGCGGAGGCCGTTACTGTCGGGTTCGATGCGAGTTGGTTCCTGCTGGCGTAACATTTGTAAATATCTAGGGCGACGTGTTTCGGAACAAGATGATCAACGGAGCCACCAAACTTGGCTATTTCTTTAACTACACTACTACTTAAAAAGCTGTACTCGTTAGAAGTTGCCAAAAAAACTGTTTCAATTTCACCCAGAAGGGTTTTATTGGTGTGGGCCATCTGGAGTTCCATTTCAAAATCTGTTAATACCCGGAGCCCCCGCAGCAGCACTTTGGCTTGTCGAATCTTAGCATAGTTTACTGTCAAACCCTCAAAACTGTCTACTTCTACGTTTGGCAAGTGTTGGGTAGAGCGCCGGATCTGCTCGATCCGTTCCTCTACGGTGAACAGAGGGGTTTTGCTGGGGTTTTTGACTACCGTAACAATTACCCGATCGAACAGTTTACAGCCCCGCTCGATAATGTCTGCGTGACCGAAGGTAATGGGGTCAAAGCTGCCTGGATAGATTGCAATCACGAGTTTGGCTCAACCGAGTGGGGGGAGTGGGGGAGTGGGGGAGTGTGGGAGTGTGGGAGTGGGGGAGTGTCCGAGTGGGAGGAAAATCTTCCCGCTTGACTTAATTCTCTCAACATCCATCGGTTAAATCCGTTAAATCCCGTACATTGCTGGTTGCCGAACTTCCTTCTACTTTTTCAGGGAATGAGCTTTGTAGAAAGTTTCGAGGCTTTGCTTGTCGCCCACAAACCGCCAGTGCCAAGGCTCGTAACTGACGCCTTGGCGATTGTTTTTGGGGAAGGACATTTCAAAGCTGAAGGCGACGGCGTTGGCTTCTAACCACTTGAATGCTTGGGTATTTTCAAAACTGGGACTGAGGTTGTTTTCCGGGGCGCTGCCGTCGCCGATGTCGATGGCGTAACCGGTGTGGTGTTCGCTGTAACCGGGAGGGGCGCTGACTTCGGCTCGCTTGCTGGCGTTTTGCCTGCGTTCGGCTTTCACGTCAAAAAATACGTGCTGTTGGTCTTCGAGGGAGCGAAAGCCTGATAGGGGAGCGAAGTAGATGCCTGAAGCCGCTGCGGCGTTGGCCATTTCCTGATATTTTGCTGCTGCTGAGGTGCGGAGTTTGAGGCTACCGTCGGCGGTGACGCTTACCAAGTCTTTGGCTGGTGCTTCTGGGTACGGCAAGTGTCCAAGCAGGTTGTCTGGGGCGGCGGCGGTGCCGGCTTTTGAGTTGGTAGCTGGACTCGTGACTGATCCAGACGGCGAACTCACTGATGCTGGGTTTTGTTGAGTTTGCTCTGCCTGACTGGTGGCTGGGAACAAGTTAAAGTTGAGGTGCAGCCAGATGCTCACCCCAAAGCCTAATGCGGCCAACCCTAGCAGTTTCCAAATCAGCCCTTTTTTCTTGGACTGACTCGGCCCTGCTTCTAGGTATGGGTGGTCTCGCACTGCTTCTGGAATTTCGTCGGCGACAAGCTCCGAGGCTTGCGGGGGTTTTCTTGACAGACTAGCGTTATCCAAGCCAGCTCCACTCCTGCACTTCAATAAGGCTCAACGTTAAAAATTGTAGACCGATATGGGCGATCGAACAGCTACAATTGCCGCTGAGAATATATCATCTCTTTCTGAGGAAGCCCCGTCCCATCCGCCAACTCTGGCATCTTTTGCGATCGCGATCGTCGCACAGTAGATCGTCCATGCGAACTCGCACTGGTTGGCGCTGGTGGCGCTGGTTTATTTTAAGTGTAATTTGTTACTGTTGGACCAAATCCCACAATTGTGCGATCGACACATCCAACGTCGGCGCCAATTTTAGCCGAGCACCGATGTTAGCCATTGCCATACCGGGCGATGGGGCATAACTTTTAACAGTATTGTAGGATACCCCGGAGCGATCGGCTACTTCCTTCAGCGAGCCGTCTTCGAGCGCCATCAATGTCTAATTACTAGCTTAAAGCTCGATCGACCAAAATCAAACATTACCAACTTCCGCCAACTCAGCACCACCAACAGAACCTTCGTCTTCCCCTTTCTCCCCTTCATCAACCGCAACTGTTAACTTCAATCCCAAAGCCTTGAGCCAATTAGCCAAAGCATAAATTGTCGCGCTTCCATTCTGCGACAACAAAACATCTAATTTTTCCAAATGCAATTTAGCATCCTCTGCAGACATATTTGGTTCGCCAAGAGCCTCAAATACATTGCTAAGTACGAGTTCCAGCAAACCAGGTTCAGGCTCTTCGTCTTCCAAATGCGCTGTTAGATAAGCCGCAGCGTGCATTTTATCCTTGAGGGCTTCAATCAGATAATCCTGATAACTATCGCTCGTTGGCATTTTGGCGTTCTCCATATTCTTTCCAATACTCATACGCTTTGCGGATATCTTGTTCTTGAGTGCTTTTATCTCCACCGCAAAGGAGAAGCACTATTGTTGACCCAACTTGCCCGAAGTACACGCGATACCCAGGCCCAAAGTCAATTTTCAATTCGCAGACTCCTTCCCCAACCGACTTGCTGTTTCCTAAATTCCCCAAGCGAACTCGGTCAAGCCTTTGCTCAATTTTAACTACCGCATTCAAATCCCGCAGGGAACTAAGCCACTCTGCAAAAGGATTTTTACCGTCTGGGGTAATATAACGCCTAATTTCCCTCGGTTGTACTTCCATAAAGCCGATCGTAGCTGCTAGCTGATTATACAGGCGATCGCCCAAAATCAAACATTACCAACTTCCGCCAACTCAACATCACTAACAGAACCTTCGTCTTCCCCTTCATCCTCTTGAACAACCGCAACTGTTAACTTCAATCCCAAAACCTTCAGCCAATTAGCCAAAGCATAAATTGTCGCACTTCCTTCTCCCGACAACAAAACATCTAATTTTTCCAAATGCAATTTAGCATCTTCTGCAGACATATTTGGTTCGCCCAGAGCCTCAAATACATCTCGAAGTGCTTTTCGCATGATTCCTAATTCCAAATCTCCTTCTTCCTCCTCAAGTATCTCTGTGAGATAGCCAGCCGAATATGCCGGATCTTTAAGATTTGAAATTTTATAGGGGTGATAAGGTAAGCTCTTAGGCATTGTCATTGTCTTAACTCCTGTAATCTGTCCAGTATGTTTTAGCCTTGCGGATATCTTGCTCTTGAGTGCTTTTATCCCCGCCTATCAACAAAAGTACAATTGTTTCTTCTACTTCTCCAAAATAGACCCGATAGCCGGGACCGTAATTTATCCTCAACTCATAGACACCTTCTCCGACCGATCGATAATCTCCGAAATTTCCAGTCCCAACTCGATCGAGTCGCCGGTCAATCTTAAATTTTGCCTTGAGATCCCGCAGGGAGTCTAACCACTCCGAGAAAGGAACTTTGCCGTCTGGCGTGCTATAACGCTGAATATCTCTGGGTTGTACTTCCATAAAGCCGATCGTACTTGCACCCTCATCTTAATACCGGCGATCGCCCCCTATCAAAGCTTCTTCACCAGGGCCAACTCAAGATCGACGATCGAAAGAAACTCTGCCGTCAGGCGTGGTGTAACGCTCAATTTCTCTCGGTTGCGCTTCCATAATCTTGATTTTAGTGACGATCGCACTCGAATCTTACAGCCCCGCCCGATCGCCCCTTGACTCGATGCGCTACAATTATTAAGAAATCTTTAGTTAGCTCCGTTTAACGTTCCAGACGCATTATGAGTCTTCCCATTCGCAACGTCGCCATCATTGCTCACGTCGATCACGGCAAAACCACCCTTGTGGACGCTCTCCTCAGACAGTCCGGGATCTTCCGCGAAGGGGAAGAAATCCCAGATTGCGTCATGGACTCCAACGACATCGAGCGCGAACGTGGCATTACCATCCTTTCCAAAAACACCGCCGTCAGGTACGGAGAAACCCTGATCAACATCGTCGATACCCCCGGACACGCGGACTTCGGCGGAGAAGTCGAACGAGTTCTCGGCATGGTTGACGGCTGTCTGCTGATCGTAGACGCCAACGAAGGCCCGATGCCGCAAACCCGGTTCGTACTCAAAAAAGCCCTAGAAAAAGGACTGCGCCCGATCGTCTTTGTCAATAAGATCGATCGCGAGCGAGCCGACCCCCACAAAGCCGTCGATAAAGTTTTGGATCTGTTCCTCGAACTAGGTGCTGACGACGATCAGTGCGAATTTCCCTATCTCTTCGGTTCCGGCTTAAGCGGTTACGCCAAAAAACACCTCGAAGACGAAGGGGTAGATATGAAGCCCCTCTTTGAAGAAATCCTCGACCACGTACCACCCCCCGTAGGCGACCCCAACAAGCCACTCCAACTGCAAGTAACCACCTTAGATTACTCAGAATACGTCGGTCGCATCGTCATCGGCCGCATCCACAACGGCACGATTAGAATCGGTCAACAAGCAGTCTTAATCACCGAAAGTGGCGCGATTGTCAAATCAAAAATTACCAAATTGATGGGCTTTGAAGGCCTGAAGCGGATTGATATCCCAGAATCTTCTGCTGGTAATCTTGTCGCCGTTGCCGGTTTTGCTGATGCGTATATTGGCGAGACAATTACCTGCCCCAACGACCCGCAAGCCCTGCCTTTAATCAAAGTAGACGAACCAACTTTGCAGATGACTTTCTCTGTGAACGATTCGCCGTTCTGCGGTCAAGAAGGTAGTTTGGTAACATCGCGACAAATTCGCGATCGGCTAATGCGAGAACTCCAAACCAACGTCGCCTTGCGCGTCGAAGAAACCGAATCTCCCGACAAATTCCTCGTATCCGGCCGTGGCGAACTCCACCTCGGAATTCTGATCGAAAATATGCGTCGCGAAGGATACGAATTCCAAGTATCTCAACCGCAAGTAATCTACCGCGAAATCGGCGGTCGTCCCTGCGAACCCTTTGAATGTTTGGTGTTAGACGTACCCGAAGAAGCAGTCGGCGGCTGCATCGAACGCCTCGGTCAGCGGAAAGCAGAAATGCAAGATATGCACGTCAGCAGCACCGGTCGCACCCAAATCGAATTTTCAGTCCCCGCTCGCGGTTTGATTGGATTCCGAGGCGAGTTCATGCGCTTGACTCGCGGCGCTGGAATTATGAACCACAGCTTCCTCGACTATCGCCCCCTCGGTGGAGAAATTGTCGCCCGTCGCAACGGAGTATTGATTTCCTTTGAAGAAGGAGTTGCAACCCAGTATTCACTGAAAAATGCTGAAGACCGCGGCGTATTTTTCATTACCCCCGGAACCAAGGTTTACAGAGGGATGATTATCGGAGAAAACAACCGAGATGAAGACATGGAGCTGAATATTTGCAAGTCGAAGCAGTTGACAAACCACCGCGCATCTGGCGGTGAAGAATTGGCGCAATTGCAAGCGCCGATCGACATGAGTTTGGAGCGCGCTTTGGAGTACATCGGCCAGGATGAATTGGTGGAAGTAACACCACAATCAATTCGTTTGCGGAAGGTTTCTAAGAAGTTGGTGAAACGCTAAAACAACTTGAGGGCTGGCAATTTTGCCAGCCCTTAGTGTCAACGTCAAACTGTATTTAAAGGCAATATTAATAATTGTAAATAATCCAGTAATTATGAGAACCATCTAAATTTGATAAGAAATTAAGCAGACGGAACCATGAAAACCACCGTTGAACTTAACTAAGAATAGGTTAAAGAAGCCTTTCACTTAACCAATTTCAAGACATAAAAATAACTAATTGGCTTTGCTTTGCAAGTACAAAGTCTTGTGGGAGAACCGATGTATTTCTAATCGACCCTTAAATTGCTAATTATCCTAACGTTTATCAATAAAAATTATGCTGAAGAGAATTTATGTAAATAATTTTAGATGCCTGGTCAATTTTGAATTGACAGTAGATAGCTTAAATCTCTTTCTGGGTTCAAATGGATCGGGCAAAACTACCGTTTTCGAGGTTTTAAGAAAACTACAGAAATTCATTTTAGGCGATCAAGCTTCCCAGCAAGATTATAAAGTATCCGATTTGTTTGCAAGCAAGGATTTAACAAGATGGCAAAAATCCAACATTCAAAAATTTGAATTGGATATTCAAGGAAATGGTGGCATTTATAAATATACCCTAGAGATCGAACATCAAGGAGACTATGCACCTCCTAGAATGCGACTAGAAAGCTTAACTTTTGACGGACAACCTCTGTTTAATTTCTGGGTTGATGCAGGGGATAGAGGTATGCCTGTAGGTCAAGCTAGGCTGTATAATGACGATCCCGATCGCGAAGGTGCTTTCTTGCCCTTCTTTGATTGGTCGCGTTCTGGCATTGGTTTTATTTACGAGAGGCCTAACAATCTAAAGCTTACATGGTTCAAAAAACGGATTTCTAACTTTTTTATTGTACAGATCAATCCTTATATAATGGAATCAGAAAGCCTTAAGGAGGAAAGTTCACCTAACTGGGATATGTCAAATTATGCAGCTTGGTACAGCTATTTATCTCAAGAATATCAAGGTAAAGTCTTTAAATTAACGCTGGAATTACAAAAAATTATCCAAGGATTTGATTCATTTCAAAATTCTAAATCCGGTGATGTTAGGATTTTGTCAGCATCTTTTACCCGTCCCAGCAAGGCTGCTTATAGGCTTAATGAATTATCACACGGTCAAAAAGCTTTAATTGCTCTATACACCTTAATATATTGTTCTCCTGATGATAATTTTACTTTGTGTATTGATGAACCAGAAAATTTCCTGGCTTTACCGGAAATAAAACCTTGGTGGGGTAGGGTGATGGACTATTGTCTGGAAAATAAAGCACAAGCAATGTTAATTTCTCACCACCCCTCATTAATTAATTACTTAGCTAGCAATTCAGGTTATTGGTTTGAACGAAAAGATAATGAAGCTGTCCGCGTGCGGCGAATTACTGATACTGAAGAAGAAGGTTTATCAGTTGCTAAGCTTATAGAACTTGGATGGATTTATGACGAGTAGAGATGATTTACCAGAAGTAACTATTCTCTGTGAGGATATTGACCAAGAGCGATTTATCAGACAATATCTAATCTGCCGGGGCTTGGACGATCGCAAAATTAAAGACTTTGGCAATCCTAAAGGGAGAGTAATTGAGAATAACAATGCTTTGATACTCAAGCATTATTCAGCTATTATGAAAAGTTATAGAACAGGTAAGTACAGAAATATTGCTGTAGTGGTAATGATTGATGCTGATGAAGATAGCGTGTCTGATAAAATGCGTTCTTTACATAAAAAAATAGATGAAGCTGCAGGTAATTTAAACAAAGATACGCGACTGCCTAATGAGAAAGTTGCTATTTTTGTGCCAGCCCGAAATATTGAAACGTGGTTTTATTACATTATGGAAGGGCAAGAATGTAATGAAAATACTGATTATAAAGATAAAAAAATGAGTGCAGAAGAGAGGATTAAACTAGCTGAAAGCGCGGCAAAAAAATTGGCTAGAGAAATATGTCCTCAGGGAGTCGATCGCATTACTTTGCCTTCTCTCCGTTATGCGTGTACGGAGTTGCAACGGCTACAGTTTTAAAAAATGAGTTAGTTGATGTGAGATGATGTTCTGTTAGATCCCCGATTTCTTAAAGCCATCGACTATCTGGGTTTTCTGTTTTCTTAAATTGTTCTACTTCGTTAATAATATATCATTTTTATATATCAATTGGCAGATCGGGCTACTCGTGGGCGATCGCAGGCTGAACAAAGTCACACAATATGTTTTAATTTATATTTGAGCAAAACCTAAACAAAAGCAGCCATGAGTCCTAAATCAATAGCCGTAATCAACTTTAAAGGTGGTGTCGGAAAGACCACTGTCACTTGGAGTCTGGGAAACATTATATCCCAAGGAACAGACTTAGAAGTCTTGATGTTAGACTTAGATCCGCAAATGTCGCTCACAGAGGCGATCGGACTTAACGAAAATACGGGTCATTTAGATGACAAGTTTGGTAAGTGGTACGAACAATCTCTCAAGCATAGACTTACAATTTACGACGCTTTAGAAGTCTTTAAAAAAGCCGGACATAATTTTAAATTTCCCGTGGGTTTCGACACCATTTATCAGATAGACGAACAGTTGCATTTTGTCCCTTCAGTTGAAGAATTGTATTGGTTGGATATCGATGGATTTGAGGGGAAAAGTGTTAAAGACTTCATCCGCAGATTTATCGGCAAAATCGCCAACTCTGCCAATCTCCCCAAATACGATTTGATGCTTTTTGACTGTTCACCTTCCTTTAGTCTCCTCACCTACAGCGTACTCTCTTGCTGCGACTTAATATTGATTCCCGTCAATCCCGATTATTTTGGTTCTAGGGGATTGAGCTTAGTTTTAAACTCGCTCCAGAAACGGATTGAGCCTTATCCGTTTCCCAAGATTGCAGTGTTTATGAATAAAGCTAAAATCTATGGAGGATTGCTGACAAATGAAGTTCAGTTTTACATGAGAGAAGTAAAGAGACTTTGTGCAGAGATATCAAAAGATAATAACATAGAAGTTAGATTTTTAGAATCGACGATTCGGGAAAGCGTCGGGCTAAAACGGGCGATTAATGAGGGAGAACTGCCGCGAGAATTAGTTAGAGAATTTGAAAAACTATGGCGCGAGTGTGAGGAGTATCTGAAATGAATAAAAAAGAAATTTTGGCTGCTTCCGAACAAGAAAGCGGAGGGTTAGTTGAGCAAATTAGCGAACTTAAGGAAATCTTGCGGGAGGTTTCTAGAAAATTAACCCGGCTTGAAACTCAAGTCAAGCGGGGAGTGCTTTCTGCTGGGTCAAAAACTTCTGATATTCCCACGGCTGCTGATGTAAATAAACCTGCTAATTTATCGGCTGCCAATGTTCTCGAAGTTTATGAAGAACTGCGTTTACAAGCTAAGAATGGTAATGAAGAAGAGGTGAGGCAAAAATTGTTAGCAATGAGTGCAACTGACTTGAACTTGATGTGTTGCGAGTTAGGGATGCCGCCCAGCAGCAAGAATCCGTCCCGAAAAAAAATGTTTGAGCTAATTATTGGCAGAATTAAACAGAGTTTGAGGCTGTCGAGACATATCGACAGACAAACACTTTAAAAATTAGCAGCAGATGCATCGATAAAATGCGTTTTAACTGGCATTTACCGCTGGGATATGGAACAGCAAAGAAGTCCGTTCCACAAAAGCCTCTTCCACAAGAGTTTAAGTTGAGTGTGGGGTGGGCTTTTTCCCCGCCCCTGAAAAGCTTGTTGCAAATTCTGCAACTTCTCCGCTTCAATAAATTATGGTCGAGAAGTGCGATCGCCCTATTTTCACTAACACTCTTAATCAGCTTGTTTTTGAGCCTTCAGGGCCCCGGAACGCCCGCAGCCCAAAAACTAAGGATACTACCGTTTACCGCCCTCCAGATGCGCGGCAGCGAGGCGAGAAACAATTTATTTGCGGTCAATGCTACCAGTTGGGCCCGCCGGGAACTTGCACCCAATATAGATGTTAGCCCTACCCTAGTTTGGTCGCCCAACGGCCAGCGACTGGCTTTCGTTAGCGGAGACACCGACATCTATACAGTCAATACAAGTGGTTTAATGTGCTACTTATAGCGGTAAGGTGCGCACTGCAAACGTACAGATAGAGGTTATGCGTAAGTCCTGATATAGCAATCCTAAATCATTTGTGAATTTCTTACTCCCTCCCCAAGGCATCGGGGAGGGTTGGGGTGGGGTAAAAATTTTACGACTCCTGCAAGGATTGCTATATAGAGGTTATGCGTCCAGGACTGACATAGAGGTTCTGCGTCCAAGAGTCAATCGGTAAGGTGTGCAGTGCAAACCTGCAATATAGAGGTTCTGCGTCCAAGACTGTCAAATTGGGGCCGATGCAATAATTTTTTTCTCCTTTAATTGCTGGTGAACTTGCAAATCATTTGACTCAAGTTCCTGGTGTTTTTCATCCTGCACCTGTTTGTCAATTGTGGGCAACTTTAAAATCGCCCCAGCTAAAACCCAATAATACACGGACACTGGATCTACATCCAGCGGATAGTATTGAGTATTGAGCGTAATAAATCCCACAAACACCCAAAAACTCGCTCCGTAACTCCGCAAACTTTTGTCTTTCACAGATCGGTAAGCTCTAAAAGTTAGAAAAGCCAAGTGTAAAAGCATGATTTGAAAAGCAATCATTCCCGGATAACCGAGTTCGTAGATCAACTTAGGTTGGAAAGTTTCAATTAGCTGCGTGGTACCAAATATCCGCGTTGAATTAGTCGCTCGTCCCACACCTCTACCGAGAGGTCTGTCAATAATAAAATTGTTGCTCTGCTCGAACTGATTAAAGAGAAACTGCAGGGGTGGTGCAGCATTCCAGCGGCTAACAACACTCTCCAAGCGCTGCTCGATAATTCCCGGGTTAATTGCTGCACCGACAAATAACAGAATCGCCAGTCCTCCAACGATGGGAATTAATCGTTTTAAATTAACTAATTGACCTGTGAGAACGAGCAGGATAGCGGTAGCAACGGGAACCATAACTAAAGCAGCTCTTTGACCGGAAATAACTGCATTGGCAAATACTAATGCCATGCCAAATAAACCGATAACTCGCCACCAGAATGAAGGGTCGCAAAAGGCAGAGGCAAAGGTTATAAAAGCATTAGAAATTAAAAACCACGCCCACTGCCAAGGCGCTACAAAAGTTCCCGGCAAGCGGATAAACTTGACTTCTGGACTGAACACCAAAGAACCGCCGACCAAACATCTAGCTTGCAGCGTTGCTTTATATAATTCTTCTCCGATCATTCCTCGGGTGCCCGCACACTTTCCACTTTCCAGCAACAGGTACTGAATCAAACCGAGAAGGCAGCAAACAATCGCCAAAACGACGTGCATTCGACTAAAAAATACTAAATCCTTCTTAGTGCGGAGCAGATAATAGGTACAAGCGATCAGCGGTATGTAACCTATCAATACTTTTAAGCCGAGAATTCCTTGCAGAATTGGTTTGTCGCCCGCCCTAGGGTTGAGCTGCATCTCCCCGTTGACAAAAATTAAAGTCAGCATTGCCATCATCAACAGGATGCTGAAGGTAGAAAGCATTTGTTTGGGAATGAACAGGGGCAACAGTTTCTTTTTGCAGCTTTGAATTAGGGCGATGAGAGCTGGTATGTAGAAAGCATCTTTGGCTACTTGAAATGCAGCATTCCCGCCGCCAATTGCGTAAGTAATTGTACCGCTGAAAGGCAGGTAAATTAGAAAAGCCCACAAAGCTTGACGGGGGTATTTGTAGGAAAGCAGTAAGATGGCTCCGGCTGCCCCTCCTGCAACAGCAATCTTAGGGCTGGCTACGAACAACAGGGGGATGCCCAGAGCAACGCTGACTAAGCAGCTTATGGCGATCGCCTGCAGCAATTCATTGCGCTTTTGTGAAGTTTTGCGTTTTTGTGCTGCTACTTCTTTTTTGCTTAGCGCTGTTGTTTTTTGGCTATGCTTTTGTTTGGATTTCTTGGCTTTGCGCTTGGTTTTCAACATATAGCAGAAGGAAGTTCGGCAACGGATTCGCTTTCTGAGGATGTAATAAATGTAACGGATGTAACGGAGGTCAGTCAGAAGGTTTTAGTGATATAGGAGAGAAGGAAGAAGCAATCGACCACTTATGTTTCAGCAATTAAGAACGTCCTCACCGTCAGGGCGGTTGCTATAACTTTTAGAAGGTACTTATGTATTAGGCTGAAGGCACTTTGATGTCGAAGGCACTTATGTAGAAGGTAGAAGGCAGAATGAATAGAAGAAAAAATATTTCTGTAGATGTGATTAGTTATTCTTAAAGTCGAGAGCGACCAAAAATGTCGGTCGAGATTGTGGGTGGGACGCGGGCACAACTTATACCATTTTAGATTTTAGATTAAAGAATTGAAGAATGGGGAATGACCAATGAAGCTCGTGGTTTAGATGACGGGCCTACAGTTGCATTGTGTTTGGGAACTGGGACTACCTTCGTGACCTGGTAGAATATAACTGCTGCATCTATAATGTACAAACCTCAAAAAAATAATTTTAATCGAGCGGTGAACGTGAAAATGAAATTAACAAAATTTGTATCGATCGGCATTGCCCTACTTTTAGGAGCAAGCGCGAGCATATTATCTAGCACCAGTACAGCATTAGGGGCCCAAAAAATTGTCCTCACATTTGGCCCGATCCGACAAGCCATCAATATCAGCGACTTAGAAGACTTTGCTAAAGACGGCACGACGACGCCAACCCTCCAACAAATTATCCGGTTCTCCAAAATGGATCCGCAAATACTGCGGGGGTTGATCGGTTTAGAAATCGGTTTAAAGCCGGCTAATCTGGCCAGGGTAGTTTACAGCACCCCGGGAGAAAAAATCACTGACGAAATCGGTCAAGCTATTCGGACTCAGCGCCGCACAGAAAGCGGCAAAGCGCTGCGGGCGGCGGTGATCCTGGCAGCCGGGGACGACGGTAAGGTATCGCTGCTGGAAATCCTGAAAAAGTATCCTCTGGCCGAGGTTTACGTAGATGTTGCTAGTATTAGTGGCACTGTTGGGAAACTTCAGAGTTTAGCCGGAACTCTGCAAAGCCTGCTTCAAGATGTGATGCGATCGACAACTCGCACAACTGAAACAACTCGCACCGAAAGCCCGATCGAACCTCCGCGCAGCGTTGGGCCAACAACTGCGCCTCCAGCGCGCCGCCGGGCTGAACCAGCACCCTTGCCAGCACCAGCACCGCAGCCTGACAGGCCCGTCAGAGGGTTGTGGTAAGGAGATTATAAATGTGTCGGGCGGGCGGGTTTAGCCTGCTGTTGTGGCATTCTGCAGAGAATTTTGAGACAAAACCCGCCACCGCCCTACCCCTATCCCAACCCCGAAGAGGGTTAGGACTATGGTGAAAACTCCCAAAGCAATCAATTTTTCTTTAGCATTTTTTTGAGCAACTTAGGAACCTCCGAAGGTCGAGCCGCCACAGGTATGTCCGCCTCTTCAAAGGCAGCCATTTTGTTTGGGGCCGTAACTCCAAAGGCTTTCTGGGCGGCAGCCCGAGAACTGATCAGGATGCCGGCGTGGCCCAAAGACGGCCCCTTGGGAGCGTAGCGGCCGGCCAGATAAGCAACTACGGGTTTGTCTATTGCCTCGGCGATGTAAGAAGCAGCAGCTTGTTCACTCCACCCGCCAACTTCACCCACCAAAACCATCGCTTCGGTACTGTCGTCTTCGTCCAAAATTTGCAGCCACTGCATAAAAGAAGAACCGACAATCGCGTCGCAGCCAATACAAACCGCCATCGACTGTCCCAACCCCGCCTCAGTCAGTTCTAGGGCAACTTCGTAAGTCAAAGTGCTGCTGCGGCTGATCACCCCCACGGGGCCGGGAGTGTAGAATTCCTTGGGGTGAGTTCCCAGCAGCAGTTTGTCGGGCACAATAATCCCCGGACTGTTGGGCCCGATTACCAAAGTTTCGGTGGCCTCTGCTTTTCTGACTAAGCGCACCATATCCAGAGGAGGTACTCCCCCAGTGACGATCGCGATTTGCCGAATTCCTCCCGCGATCGCTTCTAGCGCCGCATCCAGCACCGCGTAAGCGTCTACAAAAATTACCGCAGTGTCAACGTGACCCACTGCCGCCACTGCTTGTTCTACCAAATCAAAAACCGGAATTCCCTCCACTTCCAGCCCCCCCCGACCGGGACTGACACCGGCGACTACATTCGTGCCGTATGCTTTCATCATCAGGGCGGCGCGGGTTGACGCGGGAGATTCTGTAATGCCCTGTACTAGGACTTTGCTTTCAGGAGTTAAATTCATTTTTTCCCACTTGACACTCGATCTTTAAAAAGCAGAAGGCCTTCGTCTGTGCATAACTCTTGTCTTTTGCCTCACGACTGCAGCGGACGCTACTTGGCGGCGGATACAGAGGTGGCCGCAGCCTCATCCAAAGTGCTAGCTAGCTGCACCGGCAACTGTCCCAAACGCTTTTTAACAGCATCCGCATCGAGCTCTACCAGGCGCAGCACAACTTGGATGTGGCGGTTAGCGCGAGCTTTCCGTTCCAAATACCCCGCTACTGCGGCGATGATTTCCTCACTCTTGGAGGCGCTGCCCAAAATATTTACAAGTATCACCTTAACGTTTTTATCCTGAGCGACTAACTCCAGAGCCAAATCTGCGCGATCGCGCAGGGCATTTGCTGCATCGTAGCGGTCTAGGGAACCCATATTCACAAAATTAGCTGGTTTTCCTCCTTGGTGGGTTACAGCATCCAGAGTTGCCATTGTCAGCCCGACGCCGTTGCACAAAATCCCGATATTCCCGTCTAGTTCGATTAATTGCAGGGAGTCGGAATTCGAGATTGGGGATTGAGATTTGGGGTCAAACTCTGGCGATTGCTGAACCTTCGAGTTGGAATTAAGCCGATCGCCTGGGGCATGGGGACTTCTCCTTTCCCGTGCCAACCCGCCCAAGAGCTTCTTCTCCGAGAGTGCTACCAAATCTGGATGTCGCCCCAAGGCATCGTCGTTGGCAGTGACTTTACCGTCTAAAGCCATTACCTCTCCCCTTGGGCTGATGCCGAGAGGATTAATTTCTACTAGATCTAAATCTTTTTCGACAAACAGCCGGTACATTTTCTCGACAATGGTGCTCACGGATTGAATCAAGTCTCCCTGCAATCCCATTTTCAGCGTGAGACGCCTCGCGTAGAATGGGGAAAATTCCTGGTCTACGGCAACTTGCTGCATTTGCTCGATCGACCCTTCGACATCCATACCTCCTTGTCTCGATCCCAGAAGAACCGGGCGTCGCGCTACGGGGTCTAGGAGTACCGCTAAGTACAATTCTTGGTCGGCGTTGTACTTTGCTTCTGCCAGCAGGACTTGGGGATATTCATCCTCGATCGGCAAATTAAAAATTGTTTGGGCGGCAGCTACTGCATCGATCGTATTTTCCACAAACTTGATACCGCCCGCCCGGCCCCGTCCCCCTGCCCGCACTTGCGATTTTAGTACAACGGGGTAGGGAATCTTCAGTCCTTTGAGGTCGGCGAGATTGTCAATCCGCTGCGACGGCAAAATCGGAATTGCCATCTGGCGAAATAAAGATTTAGCTTGGTACTCTAACAAATCCATTATCAATTACGGGTGACGGGTAGTTGGCAACAAGCAATTCGTCCTGATTGGCAATTCATAATTAATAGATAGTAATTGGTTTTTTGTCAAGTTAAAAGTTAAAAATTCTCGCTTTTATCTTTTAATTTTCGACTTTTGTATTGCCGATTACTTATTCGCTATTACCGCTCGCCGATTACCTATTACCTAAGCTGTTTCAAAGTGTTTTTTTCTCGGAATTGCCAAATTTTACTGGCTGCTCTGGCGGGGACATATTTGGCGAGCGTTGGTGTTTTTTTTTTCTCCGAAAATCTTCGGACTTTGGGCAATACTTTGCCGAGATATTTCTGCTAATTGTTTACTTGATGCTACTATCGGCGCCTTGATGGACGGTTTTGACCCATTTGAGCCGCTTGGGCCGTACTGCAATCCGAGCCGTCACAGTCCCTACCAGCAGCCAGTGGAACATATAAACAGTACCCCGCAGCGTTTGCAGCAAGGTGGCAAAAACTCTTTTAACGTCAAATTTGGTCTCTTTGCGAGTGCGGCGCAAACCGACAAACATTCCCACCACAGACAAAGTAAGGGTCATAAAAGTTAGGGGACTGGCGATCGGCATCCGGCGCAGCGCAATTGACATCACAAAGTCGGGTAGGGCTACTGTGGGTAAGAAATATTGAGATACCCAAAATCCAAATAAATCCCAAGTTTTCCCAGTTCCCATGCGGTTCCGCAAAATTAGCCGCCAGTAGTCAAGATAACGCTGATAGCCACCTTCTGCCCAGCGATTGCGCTGATGCCACAGGGCGCGAGCGTTAGTGACTCCTTCTTCTGACACGGCTGGGAAAGCTAGAAATTCAATGTCCCATCGGTCTAGGTGCAGCCTCACCGTCAGATCCAGGTCGTCGGTAATCGTTTCCTCGTTCCAGCCACCGCAGCGTTCTAAGGCGTTGCGACGCATGAATTGGCCGTTACCGCGCAATTCTCCAATGCCGCCGATCGCAATCCGCTGCTGCTGGAAAAAACTGTCGAGAGCCATTTCTGCTTCTTGGCCGCGAGTCCAAAAATTTACCGAAGCATTGGCGATCGCTTTTCTGACTTGCACGGCTCCTACCTGTTGTTCCTCGAACACCGGCAGCACCCTGCGCAGCAAATCCGGCGTTACCGTCGCGTCGGCGTCAAATACTCCCACAAATTCCCCGCGAGTCAGTGGCAATACTTGATTCAGGGCTCCCGACTTGCCGCCGCTGGCATTTGCTCCCCTGCGAAATACTTTGAGCTGGGGGTACTGTTTGGTTAGCTGTTCCAATACTAGCGGTGTGCCGTCGCTGCTGTGATCGTCGATCGCCCAAACTTCGTAGCGGTCGATCGGATAGTCTACATTGCAGATTGATTCTACGAATCGGGCAATCACCGCTTCCTCATTTTTTGCCGCCACCAGCAGCGACACGTAGGGCCAATCCTCTCTACTTTCATCGGCAAGAGGCGGCAGTGCGGGCTTGGGCGAAGCAAACAAAACTCGAAATGCTTGCATCCACAGCAGTCCCGTCAACCCCCACACTACCCACGCACCCCAAGAAATCAAGTGCAGGGCGATCGTGCCACCCCAAATCGCAGTTAGCACGGCGGCTGCTTTTCCCCGCCGTCCCCGGTACAGATTTGGAGGAAAAGAGGGACATCCCGGCACAGACACCGCCACCGGGAGATGAGCTTTTGTTTCCGCGTCAAACACCCTGTCGCCAATGTCTGGTATGGCAAATACTTTGCCGACCTTCGAGTTCGAGGTCAAACTCTTGAGCTCTTCTTGAGCTAAATCAGAGATGTCCAAGTTAAGCTCGCTGCGAGCGTCGTTTTCTGGCCAAGAACTCTCCTGCATAGGTTACTTGATTCAACCACCAATAGTTTTTGATTTTAGAGATAAGTATTTACTGTACCAGTTTCTGGCCTTTTGTCGAAAGCAGACGGGAGGACAATCCGTGGGCTCGCTGCTTCTGAGATCCGGGTAAACGGGCATTGCATAGATTCTTTGGGATGACTTTTGCTTGCGATCGACCCGGAATATCTGCTAGTTTTTTCAGGGGATCTCAACTATCTGTTAGTAATAATTGTCTTTCGTGGAAATATGTCTCTTCCTCAACTCAAGCCAGCCGACGACAAAGAAGTGAAAGTCTACGCCCCTTTCTGTCAAGAGCCCAGGCGCAAGTTTTTGCCGCACGCTATTGGCCTCTACAAGCTCAAAAGCTTGGAGGGGGCAAGAAAAATTGACGGGGGCGAGGACGTGCCGTTTGTCGCTAGTTGGAATATCTCGTCGCTGCCGATCGACTTAACCCGCTGTCGGGTGTTGTTTGACGGCAATGCTGAACTCAGCTACGAAGTGACTATGCAAAGCTCTGAGTTTGTCACTTGCTTAATTGAGGTACTCGTGACTTTTCAGCGGACTCGTACCGTCGATTTTTCTAAAACGTTTTACCGCAAGCTGATGCGAATGGATGAATAACTTTCACCCCAGCCGCACTCCGGAAAGTCCGCAATTGACAATCAAGCAATTTAATCCGGGCCCCCCGGATTGATTCGTGGATCGAGAAAAAAGCTCCTCGCTCCCGATCGCCAGCCCCCGGATTTATGAGTGGGGTCGCTTTCTTCAATCTAAAATCTAAAATCTAAAATCTAAAATCGATTGACGGGCGCTATAACTGGCGCACCAATAGTGTAACGTCACGGGGGCGGCGACATTACATGATTGGTGCGCCAGTCCTATGTTAAGCTGCTGTGCATCTAATTAAACAGTCAATTTTTCTACAATTATTGTGGGACGGGAATCCTGCCCGTCTCTGTCTTAAATTATTGTGGGACGGGAATCCTGCCGGTCTCTGTCTTAAATTTAGATGCGCAATAGTAACTGAGTTGTTGCATTATTCTCAAGAAGCTCTTTGGGCGATCGCACTTCTTCCCACCGCTTTCGGCAAATCTCCAGCAGTTTTCAGTTGAGCGGGATACAGATTTCGCCTAGGGAATCAGGCTTGGTCTGAGTCCCTACCTGTATTTCATCCAATTAAAAATTGCTGTATTTGTTGTGGAACAAGTTCAAAAGCCTATGATCGGACATTGGTGCTGTGCCAGTACGATCGCGCCGTCCGATTTCGTTAAACTTTTGCGGCTCCGTAGCTGAGAGGAAAACGCAGTATTCCCGGCTAACGAAACTCTATCTACAGCCCTTGCTCTCCCATCGGGCTGGCATCGCAATCAGCCTTTGGGCGGCCGAAATCCCAGCCCACGCCACCAGAAAATTTATGTGTTTAGAAGCGAGAATCCCGCTCCTAAATAGTTTAGGGATCGCAGTTACAAATATCCTTTGTAACTGGGCTAATTGTACTAATACTTAATAACTAATAATACCTATATCCTTTTAATAGTATGCAAAAATTCTCAGGAAAAGAAGCGTGCATATTCGATATATACTACCTGTATTTTTTCAATACAAAACTGCCGTAATTACCTAGGGACAAGCTTTTTAAGCGATATCTTTTTTTACATTTTTTAATTTATTTTAAACGGCTCAGTAGACAGGTCTAATGCTCGCCATAAAATTTGCGGAAAATAGTCACCATAAAAAACGGTAACTAAGGCAATTACGGTCTATAAATAGTTGTCAAAAACCGCTACTAAAAATATATATTAAAACACCACTTAAAAAAAATATATGTGAAAAAAATGCTAAGCAAAGGGTTGCCAACAGGTGAATAAAAGTTTCCCTCAAAAAAACGATCTGCGCAAAAGCGACAAAATCGAGTATAATAGTATTGCCAAATTGAGGATGTGTTCAGAAATACTGTAGAAAAAACTAAATTTATTGAAATAGACAGGTGTAAATTGAGGATTGAAGGCGTACCAAAATTGACTAAATATTTGCTGATCGGTTCCACAAAAGCTTACAGCGGCAAGTCTGCCATCGCCCTAGGGATGGCACTCGGACTCCGGGGAAAAGGACTGGCCGTCGCCTACGGCAAACCTCTGGGAACCTGTTTTAGCTCCGAGGGAGCTGGAACAGAGGACGAAGATGTGCGCTTCGCGGTAGAGACGCTGAAGCTCTCAGACAGCCAGATGCCGTCAACACTGCTGTATTTGGACGAAGAGACGGTTCACAAGCGTTTGCGGGGAGAAGACAAGACAGATTACCGCCAGTCTTTAACGCAATATTTGCAAGATCCCAGCGGAGACTTGATGCTGTTAGAAGGCCCAGCTAATTTGGAGGAAGGCAGTCTGTTTGATTTGTCTTTGGCTCAAGTCGCTGAGGCAATTGATGCCTCTGTGCTGTTGGTAGCCCGCCCGATCGATCTGTATGTAGACGATTTGCTGTCGGCTAAGCGGCGTTTGGGTTCCCGGTTGCTGGGCGTGGTACTCAACGACGTTCCCTCGGACAAACTCGAATCCGTAACGGCGACTGTGCGACCTTTTCTGGAGGCTGCGGGTATTCCAGTTTTGGGAATGCTGCCGAGAAGCGCTTTGCTGCGCAGTGTCAGCGTCAAAGAATTGGTGCACCAATTGAAAGCTGATGTGCTCTGCCGTAAAGACCGTTTGGACTTGATGGTGGAAACCTTGACAATTGGCGCGATGAATGTTAGCTCGGCTCTGAAGTATTTCCGCAAAGCGAGAAATATGGCGGTGGTGACCGGGGGCGATCGCACGGACATTCAGCTAGCGGCTCTGGAAAGCTCGACTCAGTGCTTAATTTTGACAGGCCACTTGCCTCCTTCTCCCCTGGTGATCGGCAGGGCAGAAGAAATGGAAATTCCTGTTTTGTCTGTTGATTTGGATACCTTAACCACGGTGGAAATTATCGACAGCACCTTTGGCAGCGTGCGCCTGCACGAACCGATTAAGGTGGAATGCGTTACTCAGCTAATGGCAGAACATTTTGACCTTGAGGGTCTGATGGCATCCTTGGACCTGGGCGATCGAGTCCATTAATTCGGCAGCCGGATCAGAAGATATTCGGCACTCGGATCTGAGGGAAGAAGGTATTGGGCAGTGGGCATTGGGCAGAGAGAATTTTTTGTTTAAATAAAAAAGATCCAAAATTCTTAAATTCTCAATTTTTCTTGAATTCTACCTTGAGCTCCGGCTGCCGAATGCCTTCAGACATTCTGCCTTCTGGCTACCTCAAATCTCCCCATCCTCTCGTCAAATCTCGTAAATCAGCAATTCTTAACTTCTTTTTGGCGGCAATGGCTAGTGAGTCTGCTAAAATCCACAACGTAGTTTTATTTAATTTAATAAATTCTTTGAGTCAATCAATTGAGCTACCCAGAGTAGATGATTTTTTACAAGAACTTGCGGCGATCCAGCAAACCAGCTCCAAGCGGATTGCTCTTTTGGGTTCTCGCCACGTTCCTATTACCCACCAGCAGCTAATTGAGATGCTGAGCTACGCCATAGTTCTGGGAGGCAATCAGCTCATCACTTCAGGCGCTACAGGCACCAATTCAGCGGCAATTCGGGGGGCAATGCGAGCAGATCCTAATCTGCTGACAGTGATTTTGCCGCAAAGCATGAGCCGCCAGCCCCGGGAGTCTCGCGACCAGCTCGAACAAGTGATACATTTGGTAGAAAATCCCAAAAATGACAGTTTGTCTCTCCCGGAAGCAAGCGCCATGTGCAATCAGGAGATTATTTCTCGCTGCCAGCAACTGATCTGTTTTGCTTTTCACGAAAGCCACACTTTGCTGAAAACTTGCGAGGATGCGGAGGAACAGCGCAAGGTGGTTACTCTGTTCTATTTTGATTGAAATGCGAGGCGGATGATGCTGTTGGGATTGCCTGTGTCGGTTATTCTGCTTGATTGTATTGCTGCTGCTGCTGCGCTGGTTTATGCACCGTTTTTGGTGGTTGCCCTCGCCCGCTTGCAGCTAGGCTACGACCAAGCCGCGCCCCGCGCTATGTTTGAGAGGTTGCCTGCTTACGCTCAGCGGGCAACTTGGGCTCACCAAAATTCCTTTGAGACGTTTATGCTGTTTTCAGCGGCGGCTTTGATGGCTTTTGTGACGGGGGTAGATTCGGAGGCGGCGGGTTGGGCTGCGATCGCTTTTACGATCGCCCGGTTGTTGTATTCGGTTTTCTATATTCTGAATGTGCCCCTGGCGCGATCGCTCATGTTTGCGATTAGTTCTTCTTGCACTGTTTCTTTATTCTATTTCAGTTTGATGACTGTTAATAGCTAATTGTCAGTAGTTATTGGTTATTGGTTATTGGTTATTAGTTATTGGTTAGTTGTTAATGCCCAATGCCCAATGCCCAATGCCCATTACCAATTACTAATTTATGGCTGCTAGTTATTCATTTGATATTGTCAGCGATTTCGATCGGCAAGAATTAGTTAACGCTGTTGACCAAACAGTGCGAGAAATTCAAAGTCGCTATGACTTGAAAGATACCAAAACTACCGTGGAATTGGGCGCAGAATCCATTACAGTCAATACGGACAGCGAATTTACTCTTGATGCAATTCACACTGTTTTGCAAACTAAAGCCGCCAAGCGGAATTTATCTTTGAAAATTTTTGATTACGGCAAAGCTGAACCTGCTAGCGGCAGTCGCGTGCGTCAAGAAATTAAACTTAAAAAAGGGATAAGTCAGGAAATCGCGAAACAGATTACTAAATTGATTCGCGATGAATTTAAGAAGATTCAAGGTTCGATTCAAGGAGATGCAGTGCGGGTGTCGGCTAAGGATAAGGATGATTTGCAGTTGGTGATTCAACGCTTGAAGCAAGAAGAGTATCCGGTGGCTTTGCAGTTTACCAATTACAGGTAAAATTATTTTGAAAGCTAAGTATTGGATTCCCGGTTGTGCGATCGCCTCTTTGAGTGCGATAGAACTTGGCTTGCGCTTACTCGGATTCGGAAATCCTGCCTTGCTGCAAACTGATGCGAATGCTGGCTATATATTTGCACCAAATCAAGTTGTATATCGCTTTGGCAATAGACTTGAGTACAATCAATTTTCTCAGCGTTCTGAACAAATCGATTCAGCGAAGCCTGAAGGTACTTTCAGAATTTTGATGATAGGAGATTCGGTTCTTAACGGTCAGAATATCACCGATCAGAAAGAAACTATTCCAGAATTGTTTGAAGCGCGTTTGTTGGGCATAAAAAAGCAAGTTGAGGTGCTGAATGCTTCTGCCGGTTCTTGGGGAATTGGCAATCAATTGGGATATATTCGCAAGTTTGGCACTTTTGAAAGCGATGCTGTGATTTTGCAAATTGGTACTCACGATTTGCTACAACCTCCAAGCAGCAGCGCGGGGGTGGGAAATGACCTGCTGATGCCGAATCGCAAACCGTTATTGGCAATTCAAGAAGTGTTTCAAAGACACGTTAGCCCCAAATTGTCAAGTATTTTTGTATCGAATTCTCCGGCGGGAGTGCCGGTGTCGGAATCACAACGGTTTATGGAAAATATGCAGCGATTTGAGCAAATAGTTGCTTTGGTGCGATCTAAGAATATGCCCTTGTTTGTGTTGTATACTTGCGATCGAGCGGATTTACTGCCCGTACCGAATCAGCCGAAGTTTAAATCCGAGTTTGTCGATCGGCTAAAAGCTTTAAAAATTCCACTCATAGACACTCATGCAGCCTGGTCAACATTGCCGAAAACGAGGGTAGAAAGTTATTTTCGGGATTGGGTACACCCCACAGCCCCAGCTTATGAATCAATAGCAGATTTAGTGTTTCAACAGTTGTGTATAGAGAAAAAATTGGTGGCCTGTGGCGGGAAGAAATAAGCTGCTTTATAGCCGAAGGAAGAAGTCCGATGTCCGTCGGAAGAAGGAAGATGTAATTCCTAACAACTGGCAACTGACTGGTATTAAATATCTAAACCGATGACTGCTAAATCGGGAGGATGTTCGACAACAAACTGGTAATATAACTCTTGCTTTGCTTGTGGCTGCAGAGACATTATCCATTCTAGCAGCCCCATTTCACCTGCTACTATCTTCGGATTAGTAAGAGTCAACCGCACTTTAATTTGTTCATTGCGGCTGACTGGCAATTGCTCTTGTAGTGTCAGGTGTACCTGCACCTGCTGCAAGTTTGTCACATTTAAGCGATAAGCGTAACTCATGCGTCGCTGCTGGCCGATCAGTTTTTTATCTACTTGTCTTTCCACTAATTCCCGCTCTATTTTTAACCGTTCATCTATTCCTAAATTAACTTTATATTCTTGCCCGGGGGAAACATTTTCTAACTGCACAGTACCAACAAAAGTGTTGTCGCGAAAGATATTTGCTTTACCGGGAAGCAGAGTTGCGCCTGTCAGTGGATTCACAACAACTGCTTGCAAATAGGCAAAACTGACTAATCGCGGAACGGCTATATATTCAGGTTTAAACGGATAATTTTCTCTGAAAACCATCACTTTGTGCGGTGTACCGTCGCTGGGAATCTTGGTATTTCCCCCTACTTGAAATGAGACAGTGCCTCCTTCTCTGGATACTTTGGCTGTGGCTGTTTCAGCTTCTCTGGGTTGGGATGCTGTGTCGGATGTAACGCCTGCAAAGCTACCGAACATCCCTTCATCCAATACGTCTACTATATCTCCATCAGAATCTGATAAAACTTGACTAGAGCGTGCTTTTGACTCGGTATTTCGGTATTTGACTGTAGAGTGTAAAGTATCAATAAACCAGGGTTCTAGTTTTGGGGGCAAAGTTCCCATTCCGGGTTTTGCTGTAGATAAAGTCAGCGCTACTCCCGTCCAATCTTCCCCTGTATTTTGATTGACTTCGGCTAGGTAATTGAGATTAATTTGGTTGTTGGTAGTGTTGACTCGCAAGTCGTAAAGGGGAGTCCAACGGGCTCGCATGACTACATAGGAAACTTCTAGTTCAAAATTGCCGCTGCCGCTGGGTTCTATGGCAACAATAATGTTAAAGCTTTGCTCGGAGTGGGGAGTTTTTACTTGCCCCAACTGCTGGTTCAAAGCTTTTATTTGCTTGTCTATTTCGCGCTGCTGTGTTTCGTATAGGGCGATCGCACTTACGTATTTTTTATAATTACTGCCTAAAAAGTTGAGCAATTCCCCGGTTTGGTTCAAACCAATCTGCTGTTTAGCTATGCTGCTAGCAAAGGAACCGACACTTTTTTCGCTCAAATTTTCGACAAATTTGAGTTGAATTTTACGCGAGGCGATTTGAACGTCAATGGCGCGTTTTTGGGTTTCTAATTCTTGGATTTGTTGGGTTAATTCGGCAGTACGATCGCCCACTGGTTCGCTGCTGAAAACGGTGTGCGATCGCACTCCCAAAAGTCGCACAGCAACTGTACCCGCACCCGTAGCCCTGACTGACTCTGTGTCGAGGGTTGTGGGGAGAGAGGCGATCGCCAATTCTCGCTCGTTTCCCGTCAAGGGCACCGTGCCGCGGCGCGTCACCAAAGCCCGATCGGTGTAAACTGTAACTTCACAAATGCGAGTATCGATTGTTTTAATGCTATCTAAATTAGGCATTTCTGAGTCAGTCACTGCCAGTTTCTCCTATGTAATCACCGTTTTAATCACCCTTTTAATTACCCTGCAAGCGATCGAGCAATTTCAAAAGTAGTTTATTGCTAAATTTTCTTGATCGCCCATTCCTCTAGAAAACTCCTCAAGCGCACCCAAAGGAGAAGCAAACAAAATGCAGCGTTTGAGCAAAGACAAGTCTAACTCCGGCAGTATTTCACTGCTAGCAATGCGATCGTAACCTTCCTCTGGCAGATGGTAAAGCTCTAGAGTGCCATCTTCCCAAAACCAGACTTCCGGGACTCCCATCAGTCGGTATTTTTGAAGTTTAATCGGACTACCGCTAGTGATAACAATCTCAATACATAAATCTGGAACATCTTTAATAGTTGCGAAACAATAAGACAAATCTGCCTGATACTCGACTTGCTCTTCGACAATCTGACTATAAGTACCGCTGGAAAAAAATACAATTCTTCTTTGCAGAAAATACTGTCCCATTAGCAAGCACATCAACCACCTAATTGCTTCATGCAACCTTCCACTACCCACAATTTCTAACACTCCATCGCAGTAAAATAATCGCACCCCCGGCACGTCTTCAAAGCCTGTTTGAATTGCCTTGAATTGATGCCATGTCAAACCGCGCCAAGTGAAACGTTGTTCAACTGCGAGAGAAGTGGTTGGATTGTCTACAGTTTGAAGCATGATTGTTTTATTGATGTTCAAAAGGGTAGCGCGGGGGTGGGCGGGTTTACGAGAGCGTTAGTTTTAGGCATTGATAGTTGGTAAAACCCGCCCCAACGGTTAATTTTAGCTCAGCGGCTCGATTCCGGCTAAGTCCAAAATTTGAGGAATCAAATCTTCTCGCTTCACAGCCATCAGGTGAACTCCTTGACAAATCTGCCGCGCTAGCTGGACTTGTTCAGCCGCAATTTTTATGCCTTCCTGCAAGGGTTCGGGAGCTTTAGCCAAACGATCGATCGTCTCTTGCGGTATGTGGACTCCCGGCACATATTTTTTAATAAATTCAGCATTTTTAGCTGATTTAAACAGAAAGATTCCTGCTAAAACTGGCTTGTTGCAGCCAGCAGCAATCTGTTGCATAAACTTATCCAAAACTTCAAAATCTGTAATTAATTGACTCTGGAAAAACTGTGCTCCTGCCTCTACTTTTTTCTCAAATCGACTTTGCAAACCAGACCAACTAGGGGATTGCGGATCGACGGCAGCACCGACAAATAAATCGGTAACACCGTCTGTTAAAGCTTTGTCATTCCAGTCTTTGCCGCCGTTCATTTTTTGAATTACTTGCAACAGCCGCACTGATTCAAAATCGAATACACTTTTTGCTTTAGGATGATCGCCCGCTTTGACTGGATCGCCTGTAAGTGCCAAGATATTATGAATGCCTAAAGCGTGGGCTCCCATGAGATCGGCTTGCAGGCTAATTTGATTGCGATCGCGACAAGCAACTTGACAAATGGGTTCAATTCCGTGCTGCAATAAAATCGCCGAAACTGCTAGGGGGCACATTCCCAGGACTGCGCGACTCCCGTCTGTGATATTAATTGCGTGAACTCTGTTTTTGAGGCGTTGGGCCATTTGAACTGTGTGAGTTATATCGCCGCCTTTTGGCGGGGCAACTTCGGCGGTAATTATAAATTCTCCGGGGGTGGTGCAGGCTGTGCGAAAACGGTTCATAGTTATTTCAAGGAAGAAGGCACGACACTGATTTTGACACGGATACACGGATTAATTATCGAGGGTTCCTTCTGATGTTGAAGGAAGAAAATCCTTCGACTTACTTCCCGGAGGCTACGCGGGCCAGCGGCTACCCTGAGCACGAGTCGCGAGGGGGTAAAAAGAAGGAATAAGGAAGACTAATTAGGCAGAGAATAACCGAAAGCGGTTTTAACCTTATTTAGAGTTTTGTTGGCAATAGTTTCTGCCTGTTCCTTTCCGCGACGCAGTACACCCTCTAAATATCCCGGATCGTCCATTATTTGCTTGTATTTATCCTGAATTGGTTTGAGGGCATTAATTGTCGTCTCTGTCAGCAAGGGTTTAAATTCTCCCCAACCCATGTTTTCACACTCGGTTGCTACTTCTTCCTTAGATTTGCCGGAAAGCAGGAGATAAAGTGTCAGCAAATTTCTAGCTTCGGGGCGATCGGGGTCGTCAAAAGTCAAACCCCGCACGGTATCTGTTTTGCAGCGCTTGATTTTTTTGGCGATCGTATCTGGCGAATCCAATAAATTAATTCGACTTTGTTCGGAAGGGTCAGATTTCGACATTTTGCGGGTGCCGTCAGTCAGACTCATCACCCTCGCACCGTCAGTCCGAATTAAGGGTTCTGGAAGTTTCAATACTGGCTTTTCGGGTGTGCCGAATTGGTGATTTAATCTGATGACAAGATCGCGGGTGAGTTCCAAATGCTGTTTTTGGTCTTCTCCCACTGGCACTTTGTCGGCATCGTAAAGCAAGATGTCTGCTGCCATCAACACGGGATAATTTAGCAAGCCTGCGTTGACATTTTCGCCTTGTTTAACTGCTTTTTCTTTAAACTGAATCATATCTTCGAGCCAGTTAATCGGCGTAATACAGTTGAGCAGCCATGCTAGTTCTGTGTGCGCCGAGACGTGGGATTGCACGAAAATAGTAGAATATTCTAGGTCGATGCCGCAAGCTAAATAGAGTGCGGCGATCGTGTAAGTGTCGGAGGCTAGAGTTGCTGGATTGTGCGGTGCGGTAATTGCGTGCAAATCGACTACGCAGAAGTAATTTTCGTACTGACTTTGACCTTCTACCCAGTTGCGAATGGCACCGAGATAATTGCCGAGGTGAAGATTGCCTGTGGGCTGAACTCCAGAAAGAACGCGCTGTTTAGCCATGAGGAAAGAATAGAATTGAACTCACATTTCTATATTGACACGTTATTTCAATTTCAGAGCCTCTTCGTTAAAATTTACAAAAAATTCGGGTAATTCGGGAATCTCTATCGCTTCGGCGCAGGGACGATTCTGCAAAATAACGGCTCTTTTTACTTGGAATACTGGTATACAGATTGGAAATTTGAGATGGGAGATTTGAGATTGGCAATTGCAGTTACCGCCTTGATGACTGGCGCGGTTTAAACCCCGTATTATCAAACAAAGTCCGCCTTCGCGGACTTAAGATAATTAATCAGAAAGACTGAGATTTCTACCCAATTTCAGCGGGTTGCAAAATCTCATTAACAGGCTTTCCTCGTTTTAATTCAACCCATTTAGACTCAACGGGTTCATAAGCGCAATAACATACCGCGATGCACAGGTTTGTGTCGCTCGAAGAGAACTGGTGGATACTCTTAACAATCCAGTTTCCATCTCGACCGTGGGTGATTCCGTTGCCGGGATCTTCGAGGTTTGCATACTCTCGCACGCGATCGCCGATTTGAGGCAATTTCCCCGAAAAGTCCCACTCTGTTGCCAAAATATCGGTCAAGCCACCGACGGGCAGTAGCTTGCGTTCTTCCCAGCCATGGGCCCAGAGTGATTCAGCTTTAAAGACTATCCAAGTTTCATTCATCGTCGGTATCTCCAAAACGACTGTCCTCAAAAGAGGTTTGTTCGCCATAAAACACGCAATTGACCTTGAGAATGCGATCGCTTGTTTGTTCCATACGCTTCAACCTCTATCTGTACTTGCGCCCCATATCCCGGCACTTCTGGGGGTCAGTAGCGCTGTGTATGTTTTCTGGTTCTGACGGTTCTGGTTCTACTAGGTTTGTCACTGTTTTAAATACTAGACACCTGTTTATCTATTTGCTAGTGCCTCCTTTTTCGGCTCGATCTTGCTGGATGAGCGGGTTTTGGTTTGGGTGACTGTTCCGCTTTACTTGAACTGCGGCTGTCACAATTCGCTCTACAAGATTGCTCATAGTGCGTCCTTCCTCCTTAGCCCATACCGTTAAGTCGTCTCTAATATCCTCATCCAAAACGAAATTAATTCTAGGTCGCCTGTACTTCCCCATTGGTTGCGAGTTGGTTAGTGGTTAGTTACCAGCTTATGACGTTAGATTAACTTTTGGATTTGTGGATTAAGATAGTTGACAGTGGCATCTACTACAATCTACAACATACCTACGATCGCCAAATGTCAAACAAAGAACAAATATAAAGTAAGGTGCCTCAGTCGGTAAAATCCAAATTTTTCAGACTAACCTCAAGACTGACGCACTATACAGGCTAATGCCCAATGACTATTGACTCATTACCAATCTGTCAGCAACCTTGCTTTGCGTAGAACAAATGTCAGAACAGTTTCTTCGCCGGTAATAATATCGGCTCTGCCCTCCATTCCCGATTGAATGGAATACTGACGGGGGACGTTGGCTTGGGGGGTTCCGAAGAATTGGCCGCTGCCGGATTTGAGTTTTGTTAAATAAGTTTGTTGGGGCTTAATTGCAACTTCGTAATAAGCTGTACCTAAATTATTAGTGGGATTTTGAGTGGCGATCGCATCTGGGGCGATTTCGCTGACGGTTCCTTTTAATGTGCCGTAATCGGGGAAAGGCAAAGCCGAAATCCTGATCTGTACGGGTTGGCCGATTTGGATGCGAGCGATGTCTTGGGATGTCACCTTGGCTTTGACTACCAGGGGTACGTCGCTGGGGACGATTTGGGCGATCGCGCTGCCGGCTTCTACGGTTTGACCAGTATTTCGTACTTCCAATCTGAGAATTGTACCATCAGCGGGCGCCCGGATCACGCTATTTTCGAGTTTTAACTCAATTTGATTGAGTTCTTTTTTAGCTTGAATCAATTGTTGCTGAATGGACGATCGCTTGACGAGCAAAACCCGCCGACTTCGCCCGAGTCTTTCGGCGACATCCGGCAGCGATGTGGCGAATTTTACTAAAGCGGATTCGATTAATTCCTGTTGGGCGGAACTTTCACTTTCGATGCTTTTAAATCGGGCGCTGGCCAAAATTTGATTTTCTAAGTCGCGCAGTTGCTGGTTGATTTGCTGTGCTGATGTTTCAGACTGATTAATTATTTCTTGTAATTGCTTTTTTTGAGCGTCCAAACGCGAAGCGTCTACAACTGCGATCGCATCTCCTTCTTTTACTGTCTGATTCTCGCTGACAGCAATGCTTTCGACGGTTCCTTCGGTGGCTGCTTGCACGACGCGCACTTCTCCCGCCGGGCGGACGATCGCGTCTGCTTTGACTGTAGCGCTGTATTTGGTGACGCTAGCGAGGGCGATCGCCCCGCCAAAGGTCGCCACCATCAAAATTCCCCCCAAAGTCGTCCAGCGGCTGACAGGGGGCAAAAACTGGTCGTTATCAAAAATTTCAGCGGGTGTGGGTTCGGGAGTGAGAGACATGGCGGCAAGGGGGAGAGGGGAATCTTTTGAGTTTTGAGTTTTGAGTTGGGGGAGAGGGAGTGATCGCTTATTTCTTTTGCCACCTTTATTATCAGCTTTCCGGAAACTAAGAATATGTTTAGAAGTCTCAATCAAAATTCACAGGGTAAATGTAAAAATCCGCACAGCTTTGCCGTTACCACCCCCAAACTTCCCGAAACATCAACAGGAGTGAAGCCAGGGGGCAACTCTTATGAAAATATGGCGTTTCAGCCAAGAGTTTTGGCGCTGTTACCGGGTTTTTCTATGCGTAGGTAGTAAGTAAGTAAGTACATAGGTATTAACAGGAGTTCTTCATGCCAAAAAATCAACTACCCTCACTCTTCACCGAACTAACCGATCGAGAATCTGGTACTGTCAGCGGTGGCAGCATTACCAGCGGTGTCAGCGGCGCTAACTGCAACAGCAAAACCGAGAACAGCAGCCGCGATCGGGCCACTATGCTGTTTTTCCTGCCGCAGCCGAGCCAGTTTTATCTCTACGATCCGAGCCGCGATCGCCCTTACAAAACCCTAGTGGTTTAGATCCCTGAGTCAGGTTGTGCGATCGGGTAAATTTTGACAATTTATCCGTAATATTCCGGAGGTCGCACAGCACTACCCGAAGTATTACTCAGTATTTAAACGATGCTCTAGGAATTAGATAAGATTTCTAGTTTCCCTTCACTTTTATTAACTTAAACGGAGTCAAATCATGAAAGAAACGAAGGACGATTCACTGTTTGCTGAACTCACCCCTGAAGAATCAGCTACCGTCAACGGCGGTTACTATTACAATCGAAACTGTTACCGTCCGACCCGTCACGTCGTGTACCGCCGGAATTGCGACGGCTCCTTCAGAGTAGTGTACCGCTACTGGTAAGGTTTAGTGCTGTCAATTGGGCTCGATCTATTGATGTGAATTAATAAAGCACCCATAAACTTATGGGTGCTTTGTTCTGATTGGCTACTCGGTGAGGGGTAATGTTCATTAGGCTCTACTCATTATTCATTTTGCCAAATGTTAAAGAACATTAGACCTCTTGCAAAAATCCTTTTCATCAATTGATGGGACGGGCTCTTCGGCCCATCCCACAAGAGTTATTTTTTCTTGTGGGATGGGCCGAAGAGCCCGTCCCATCAATTGATGAAAAGGATTTTTGCAAGAGGTCTAATGTTCTTTAACATTTGGCAAAATGAATAATGAGTAGAGCCTAATGAACATTACCCCTCACCGAGT